>NZ_JBGLYH010000123.1:0-2900 GCF_041414475.1 Pseudodesulfovibrio karagichevae | reverse complement strand
GAACCCTTTGAAAAGGGCTTCCCTTTCCCCCTTCCCCCGGACCCCCATCCCCCTTTCCCTCCTAAACTTTTTATTGCCGCTTCGCGGGTGGCGGGAGCGCGAAGGAGCTGTTCCTTTCCACCACAGTGCAAGACGCCGCCCTCTCAAATCTTCTAGTCCCTCGTTCTTCCTGGCGGCGTGGGCAACCGTCCCGAAGGGTCCGCGCCCTGCCATCCACCATCCACACTCCCCCCAGAACAGGCCCTCACCCCGCGCACGCACGCCCCTGCCGAAGGCACACAAAAAGTTTGGGAGGGTCCAGGGAACCTTTTTCAAAAGGTTCCCTGGCGGGGTCCGGGGCAGCGCCCCGGCCGCCGGAGGCATCCGCGAGCAAAAAAAAGGCCCCGTTCCTTGCGGAGCGGGGCCTTGGCGTTGTCGTATTCGCGGCTAGAAGCGGATGGACAGGTTCTTTTCCAGGGCGTCCAGGATGGTCTTGTGTTCCTTGTCCACCTGCTTGTCCTTGAGGGTCTTGGTCGGCGAGCGGTAGGTCAGGCGGAAGGACAGGTTGCGTTCCTCCTCCTGGCCTTCGGGCACGAACTCGGCCACCAGCTCCACGGACTCCAGGATGTCCACGCCCGCGGACAGGATGGTTTCGCGAATGGCGTCGGCGTGCAGGGTGACGGGGCCGATGACGGTCACGTCGCGGCGGCTGGGCGGGAAGACCGGCAGCGGCCGGAAGTCGATCCGGTGCGCATCGACCATGTCGCGCAGGCCGTCGAGGTTGAAGTCGCAGAGCCAGACGTCCTTGCGGGCGTGGTAGTAGTCGGCCATGTCCTCGCGGACCCGGCCGATGAGGCCCACGGGCTCGCCGGACACGGTCACCTGCACGCAGGGCGCGAGGTAGGGATGCTCGCCCTCGGCCACGGTGAAGACTGGAGCTTCGAGCTTGAGGGTGTCGGCCAGCAGGTGTTCCACGTGGCCCTTGATGTCCAGGTAGTCCACGTCGCCGTGGGCCCAGGGCCATTCCTCGGCGTGGCGCGGACCGTAGAGCAGGATGCCCAGCCGGGTCTGCTCGCGGGTCTCGGTCTCGGAGGTCTCGTCGAAGACGAACCGCTTGGCCACCTCGAACAGACGGATGTGGTTGTTGCCCTTGGACAGGTTGTTCTTGAGCGTGTTGAGCAGGCCGGGGGCCAGCTCGGTGCGCATGACGTTCTGTTCCTCGGACAGCGGATTGGCGATGAACACGCGGCCCGCTTCGGGCAGATCGAGGCGGTCGAGGTCGTCGGAGCCGGTGAAGCTGTAGTTGATCGCCTCGTTCAGCCCCACGCCGCGTCCCCACAGCTTGATCCGCTTGTTGAAATCGTACACCGGGATGCCGGCCTCGCCCTCCAGGGACTTGGCCACTTTGGGCAGCACAGCCGGGATGCGGTCCAGGCCGTAGACGCGGCCCACTTCCTCGTACAGGTCCACTTCGCGCTCCAGGTCGAGGCGGTGGGACGGGGAGGCCACGGTCCAGTTCTCGGTATTGGCATCGTCCACGGTGCAGCCTTCGAGCTCGAAGACCTTCTTGGCGAAGGCCGGTTCGAGGTCCAGGCCGAGCAGGGACATGCAGCGCTTGTGGCGGTAGCCGTGGACGCGGTCCTGCCAGGGCCGGGGCTCGTTGGTGACCACGCCCTTCATGACCGTGCCGCCGGAGGTCTCGGCCATGAGCTGGGCGGCTCGGTCGATGCAGAAACGGTTGAGTTGCTGGTCCACGCCGCGCTCGAAGCGGTAGGACGCCTCGGACGGCAGGGCCAGGCGGCGGGCCGTCTTGCGGATGGTGCCGGGCCGGAACACGGCGGCCTCCAGCAGGACGTTGGTGGAACCGGCGTGCATCTCGGTGTTGGAGCCGCCCATGACGCCAGCCAGGCCCACCGGGCGCTTGCCGTCCCAGATGAGCAGGTCGTTGGCCGTGAGCGTGCGCTCCACGTCGTCCAGGGTGGTGAACTTCATGCCGTCCTCGGCCAGGGCCACGCGCAGGGTAGCGTCCTCGACCCGGTCGAGGTCGTAGGAGTGCATGGGCTGCCCGAGTTCGAACATGATGTAGTTGGTCACGTCCACGATGTTGGAGATGGGACGCTGGCCCAGGGCGAGCAGCTTGAAGCGCATCCAGTTCGGGGCCTTGCGGGTCTCCACGCCCTGGATGACGCGGCCGTTGAAGAGCGGGCAGTACTCGGGATCGTCGATCAGGATCTTGATCTCGTCGGCCGCATTGCCGCCGCCCTCGACCAGGTTGAGCTTCGGCATGGTCAGGGGCAGGTCGAAGGCCAGCGCGGTCTCGCGGGCGAAGCCGAGGATGGAAAGACAGTCGGCGCGGTTGGGGGTGATGTCGAAGTCGAAGACCACCCGCTCGAGATTCAGGGCGTCCACCAGCTTGTCGCCCACCTTGAAGGACTCGTCGAGAACCCAGATGCCCTCGTGGTCCTCGGAAAAGCCCAGCTCGCGTTCGGAGCAGATCATGCCCATGGACTTGACGCCCCGGAGCTTGGCCTTCTTGATCTTCATGCCGTCGGGCATGGTCGTGCCGACCATGGCCACGGGCACCTTCTGGCCCTTGGCCACGTTGGGCGCGCCGCACACGATGGTCAGGGCCTCGGGACCGCCCACGTCCACGGTGCAGACCGACAGGTGGTCGGACTCGGGGTGCGGCTCGCGCTCGGCCACGAAGCCGACCACGATGTCCTTGACGGCCTCGAAGGGATCGGTGATGCCGTCCAGCTCGAGGCCGAGCATGGTCAACTTGTCCCCCAGGACCTGGATGTCCCCCTCGTAGGGGACGAATTCACGCAACCAATTCAAGCTAACTAACATGAGTGCCTCCGGCGGCCGGGGGAAGGGGAGAGGGGAACCCTTTGAAAAGGGCTCCCCCTCTCCCCTTCCCC
>NZ_JBGLYH010000122.1:0-3136 GCF_041414475.1 Pseudodesulfovibrio karagichevae | reverse complement strand
ACCCTTTGAAAAGGGTTCCCCCTGGACCCCCTCCCAAACTTTTTGGGTCGCCTGCGGCGAAGGTGCGGGAGCGGAGTGGCGAGGTGTTTCGCGAGGGATGGGGGAGTAGCTTGGCTGTGCGGTGTCCCGAAGGGTTCGCGCCGGACGTCCACGGGCCTCGGAGGGCCGCCCTGCGCGAACCCTTCGGGACGGTTGCCAACGCCGCAGGTGGGCGTGGGCGGAACTCGGAAAATGGTTTTGCGGCGTTTTGTGACTGTGGGCGGGGTGGGTTAGTCTTTGGTGCCCATGCCTTCCCCAAAAGGAAACCCCGCGATTTCGGACAGAAAAAATGGCGTGCTTCCTATGCGAAGAAGCACGCCGTTCGATCCGTTTTTTCTGCCCGAAATCGCCAACCGGCACGGCGGAAGGCGTCCTGAGCCAGCCTTTCGCCGCCGCTCGCCCCTGAGCGAAGCGAACACGGGATTCTTAAGGCCCTCGGCCTTAAGCGGGTCCAGGGCAGCGCCCTGGTCTCCCCGAAGGGGCCGCCGGAGGCATCCCCTATACGTACTGCCTCACCCAGGCCGTGATGTCGCGGGCGTTCATGGCGCCGGACTGGCGGGCCGCTTCCCGTCCGTTTTTGAACAGGATGAGGGTGGGCACGGCGCGGATGCCGTAGCGTCCGGCGATGGTTTGTTCGGCCGAGGTGTCGATTTTTGCCAGCCGGACCTGGGGGAACAGGGTTTTGGCGGCATCGGCGAACTGCGGGCCCATCATCAGGCAGGGGCCGCAGGTGGGCGAGTAGAAGTCCACGAGGGTGGGCACCTGGGACTTGGCGATATGGCGGTCGAAGGTCGAGCCGACGAGTTCCAGCGGGTGGTCGTCGAAGACCTTGTTATGGCATTTGCCGCAGGTGGCTTCGGCCTCACGGCCGGTCTGGACGCGGTTGACGGCCCCGCATTGCGGGCAGACGATGAGTCGATTGTCGGTGGTCATGGTATTCCTCCGTTGGTGTCGTACGGAAGAAAAATAAGCATGAAACCGCGCGGGGCAAGGGCTTCGGGTCAGGACAGGAGCAGGAACGAGGCCGTGGCCCGGGCCACTTCGCGGTCGTCGGACGAGGCGCTGGCTTCGGCAAAGAGGACGCGGCGGCCGCGCTTGACCACGCGGGCCTCGCAGATCAGGTCCGAGCCGGGTTTGACCGCGCGGAGGAAGCTGACGGACAGGTCCACGGTCGTGGTCTGCTGGCCCGGCTGATTGCCTGCGAGCACGGCATGGGCCATGGTCTCGTCGAGCAGGGTGGTCAGGATGCCGCCCGCGACCATGCCCGCCCCCTGGGTCAGCTCGGGGCGGAACGGGAGCCGGAGCACGGCCCGGTCGGGTTCGAAGGTCTCCGCTTGCAGGCCCAGGAAGGCGAAGAGGTGGTTCACGGTCTGGTCCTGCTGGCGGACCGCTTCGAGGTAGGCTTTGGGCATGTCGGTCATTCTCCCCGGCCGGTTGTCAGCCGCGCCTCCATGTCCCGGCGCAGCCTGGTGAGCAATTCCACGGTGCCGTCCACGTCGTCGGGGAAGGCGCCCGGTTCCAGTTCGAGGGTAATGTATCCGGCGTAGCCCCGTTTGCCAAGGCGCTCAAGGAAGTCGTCCAGCGGCAGCGCGCCCTTGCCCGGCGCGAGGTGTTCGGTGTAGCCCACGGCGTCGGAGAAGTGGACGTTGTAGAGCAGGTCCGGCGGCACCTTGTCGATGGCCTCCAGCACGTTGCGGCCGGACACGCCCATGTGGCAGACGTCGAACGTCAGCCCCACGTTCTTGTCCCGGCACTGGGCCGTGAGCTTGTCCAGCGGGTCGCGGCCGAACGGCGAGCCCTCGGCCCAGGGCATGTTCTCCAGCGAGAAGCGGATGCGGCCTTTGGCGTCCAGGAGCAGGGGCAGGTCCACGGCCTTTTCGAACCAGCGGTTCTGGATCATGTTGGCCAGCCGCGAGCCGGGCGGGTGCATGACGATGTGGTCCGCCTCGGGCAGGGAGTTGGCCAGGGCCGTGGTCGCCTTCCATGAATTGAGGTGCCCGCCCCAGGCCGACCAGTCGCGGAACGGGGCGTGCAGGCTGCGGATGGGCAGGATGTCGCTGATCGCCGCGAGCCCGGCCTGCGGGTCGAGCTTGGGCGAGTTCATGATCAACTCCATGCCCGCGAACCCGGCCTCCCGGCCGATCCGCGCTATGAGCTTGAGCGGCAGGTGGAACAAACACCCCGCCGACAGCAGAATCTGGGGGCCGCCCGGGCCGACTGCGTCTTCTCCCATGCCTGCACCATACGACACCCCCGCGTCCAGGCAATGAAATATCGGGGAAGGGCGCAATCCGGCGGGTAAACGGCGTCAAAAAGCGCCCGGCGTTCCCGCGATGCCGCAAACCGTCCGCCAAAGGGCTGCCGCCCGCCGCGCGGCTTTCCATCGAAGCGCAAGGCACAACCCATGCGGTGGCAGGAACATAAGCAAACACTGCCGTGCGAATAGGCGGCGTTTATTTACATGAATTTATGGGTGAATAGACTGATCGTCGCTTATCGATACTTATTTCGTCGGCGACTTTTCTATGAGGTCGACCAGGACCAGCGCCCAGGCCATGTCGCGCTTGTTGTCCTCGGTCATGGCGTCCAGGAGCCATTCCTTGAGCGGTTTGACGGCCGCCTTGAGCCGGGCCGGGCCCAGGTCCTCCACCCGGTAGGCCGCGTCCAGGGCGTCCAGGCACAATGCGTCGAACTCCTGCCCGGACCCGTCCGCGTGACGGGCCGCGCGCAACGACGCATGGTAGGCCGCGATCTCCCGGACCTTCAACAGCCCGAAGACCACCGCCTCCAGCTGCGTGTAGTCCCGGCCCCATATCTCCCCGCCCCGGATCTCCGGACGCGCCAAGGCCCTGCCGCGCTCTTCGCGCCGGTCCAGCGTCCGCCGGAATTCCTCCAAGGCAACCACGTTTCCCATAACCGCTCCCTTTCCAACCGTTGTCCCCTCTCTTCGGCCATTCTTCATATTTCTTAAGGCGCTTGTTGAAGCTTTGGCCGGGGAAGGTGCCGCCTCCGGCAGGCCCTCGCCGGGCGGGCGCCTCCGGCGGCCGGGGCGCTGCCCCAGACCCCGCCAGGGGGAACCCTTTGAGAAAAGGGTTCC
>NZ_JBGLYH010000121.1:0-3217 GCF_041414475.1 Pseudodesulfovibrio karagichevae | reverse complement strand
ATCGGTATTTTGGAAAATGGCAACGGCGACCTGAACGTCTACGCCGGTTCGGTCCTGCTCGGCGTCCTGCCCGCCACCGGTTCCGGGGGCCTGATCAGGCCCCCGGAACCGGTGGACGAACAATAAAAGTGTTACCCATGTACCCGGGCAGAAGTGTTACCCATGTTTCCGGTTGCACAGGGAAGCCCTTTTCAAAGGGTTCCCTTTCCCCCTTCCCCCGGCCGCCGGAGGCCCCCCCGCCCTACTTCGGCCCGAGGGCGAGCATGCGGGCTTCGAGGCGGGCGGTTTCGCGTTCAAGGACCTCTTTGGTCAGCTTCTCAGTCGTCACGGCCATGGGCTCGCCGACGTAGACCGGACAGCGGGTGAACGGGAAAGGCAGGACGAAATGGTCCCAGGACTTGTCGAAGACCTTCTTGCGGACGGGATAGGCCCGAATGGGAACGATCTTGGCTCCGGCCCGCTGGGCGAGAAAGATGATGCCTTCCTTGGGCTTGTGGCGAGGCCCCTTAGGGCCGTCAACAGTGAAGACGGCCATGCGGTTCTCCCTTTCCATGATGCGCTTGGCCTGGAGCAGGGCCCGGACCCCGCCGCTGGTGCTCGAACCGCGCACCGTGGTATGGCCGATGCGCTCCAACACCCGGGCGATCACCTCGCCGTCCTTGGACTGGCTGACGAAGGTCACCACCTTGGAGGTCAAGGTATGCCCGAAGGCGGTCGCCGGAAATATTTCGCCGTGCCACAAGGCGAGGATCGTGGGCTCCCCGCGCTCGTTCCGGGCAACGAAATCGGTATTGCCTTCGGCAGGCTCGAATCGGATGGTCCGCACCCACAAGTTGAACAGCCAGGCGAGGAGGGGCGCGAATGCGGCCGGATCAATCGGTATTTTCATGTTGTGACGCTCGATTTCGGATTTTCCTTTCTCTACCGGCTCGCGGGCCGAAGGGCAAGCGCCGATGGACATTGAGGCAATCTCTCGATTATGTGTTTTCAATGTAGCTTATCAATTTGACCATCGTGCGCATTCTGGGCAGCATTCCAGAATCAAGGAGTAGATATGACTGACATTTCCCTCGATTGCAAAGGACTCCCCTGCCCCCAGCCCGTGCTCCGCTGCAAGGAGGCCGTGGAAAAGGACGGCCCGGCCCAACTGGTGGTCATCGTGGACAATGAAGCGGCCAAGGAAAACGTCTCCCGTTTCCTGACCATGCAGGGCTACGCCGTGCGGACCGAGCAGTCCGGCCCGGACTTCATCGTCACCGGCCTGCGCGAGAACGGGGCCGAGTGCGAGGAATGCGCGGTCATGACCGAGGCCGAGCCGCAAAACGTGGACAAGGGCAAAATCCTGGTCTTCGTGCCTGCGGACATCATCGGCTCGGGCGACGACACGCTCGGCGGCAACCTGATGTACAATTTCATGGTCACCCTCAAGGAGCTGGGCGACGAGCTGTGGCGCATCATCCTGGTCAACGGCGGCGTGAAGCTGGCCGTGCCCGGCAACCGCTGCCTGGAGGAGCTCCAGAAGCTCGAGGCGAGCGGCGTGTCCATCCTGGTCTGCGGCACCTGCCTGGAGTTCTTCGGCCTGACCGACAAGCGCGCCGTGGGCGACGTGACCAACATGCTCGACGTGGTCACCAGCTTCCAGCTTGCCACCAAGACCATTCGGGTCTAGAAGACGGGGCATGCCCAACGCCCCTTCCGATACCATACGACTGAACAAATTCATCGCCCAGTGTGGCGTCGCGTCCCGGCGCGGCGCCGACGACATGGTCTTTGCCGGCCGGGTGACCGTCAACGGCGAGACCGCCGACTCCCCCGGCGCCCAGATCGACCCGGCGGCCGACAAGGTGGCGGTAGACGGGAAAATCATCGGCGCGCAGGCAAGCGCGGGCGAACTGACCCTCATGCTGCACAAGCCGGTGGAGACCGTGACCACAGCCAGCGACCCGCAGGGCCGCAAGACCGTGCTTGATCTCCTGCCCCCCGAAATCCGCAGGAAACGCCCCTTCCCGGTGGGCAGGCTGGACTTCTTTTCCGAAGGATTGCTCCTGCTGACCACGGACGGCGACCTCTGCTACCGGCTGACCCACCCCAAATATCACCTGCCCAAGGTTTATGTCGTGACCATCCGTGGTTCGGTGCCGCAGAAAGCGGTCCAGGCCATGCGCAACGGCATGACCCTCCAGGGCGGCGACAAGCTCGCCCCGGCCAAGGTACGCCTGGAGAAACCCATTGCCGGAACGCAACAGCTTGAAATCACGCTCATTCAGGGAGTGAATCGGCAGATTCGCCGGATGTGCGACGAGTTCGGGCTGACCATCCTGCGCCTCAGGCGCGTGCGCCAGGGGCCGGTGGCCCTGGGCAACCTCAAGCCCGGCGCGTGGCGCGAACTGACCGCCGAGGAGACGGCGGCCCTGAAGAAAGAGGTTGGACTCTAGAACCCCTGGGTGTTGTCCTCCACCTGCGTGCCCTTGGGCGGGGTGAAGGTGAACATGTCCGGAGCCAGCTTCACGTCGGTCTCCACGCCGGACAGCTTGACCTCGTTCCCGTTGCCGTAGAAATCCACGATCATGACCTGCCTGAGCAGGCCGGTGGCGGGCTCCACGCCGACAAAGGCCAGGACCATGCCCGGCTCGGCCTCCTTGGGCACCAGCTGCAACACGGTCAGTTCCTTGCCCCACTTGGCCCGGACCTCGTCCGCGCCCGGCCACTCGGTCTTGACCACAAAGTCTTCCTTGATGTTGGCTTGGCCCGAGAGGAAGCGCAGGATCGTCTTGGAATCCAGCAGCGCCGCCACCCCGTACTTGATGGCCAGCTCCTCGTCGGGGATGTAGTCCCAGGCGAACTTGGGCCCGACCACCAGCAGTTCCTTTTCCGGGGCCGTGGTCTCCCAGCGGACCTGGGAGGGCTGGCGGAACCAGATCTTGCCCTCGCGCTTCTCCACCTCGCCGCTGGACACGTTGGTCAGCTCCTGAGTGAAGTCCGCCCGAAATGTTTTAAGGGTCTCGTATCGCTTCTGAATCAGGTCCGGCAGATCCTGCGCCGGGATGGACTCGGCGGCCCCGGCAAAGGCCGGGAGCAGCAGGAAGGAAACCATGGCGAAAACGGCAACGGATAGTCTAGACATATTACTTACTCCAATTATTCCGGCTTGATGACCTTACGCGGTTTGCTCCCATCCTGGGGGCCGAGGATGCCGTCCATTTCCATCTGTTCAATG
>NZ_JBGLYH010000120.1:0-3232 GCF_041414475.1 Pseudodesulfovibrio karagichevae | reverse complement strand
AACCCTTTGAAAAGGGTTCTTTCCCTCCCTTCCCCCGGACCCCCATCCCTCCCTTTTCCCAAACTTTTTGTGCCGCTTCGCGGGGCAGGGGGGCGAGGGTGCGTAGCTTGCGCAAGGGGGGCGGAGAAAGGAAGGGATAGAATTTATGGAAGACGTACAGAAGAGTCGGGCGTCCATCGCCATGCCCATCGACCGGGTGGGCGTCAAGGGGCTGCGGCTGCCCATCATCGTCCGGGACCGCGAGTCCGGGGTGCAGCACACCGTGGCCCAGGTGTCCATGTCCGTGGACCTGCCCGCCGAGTTCAAGGGCACGCACATGAGCCGCTTCGTGGAGGCTCTGGAGCACTGGGAGGGGACGTTGGACTACGACTCCTTCCTGACCCTGCTCGACGACATCGTGGACCGGCTCCAGGCCCGCAGCGCCCACCTGCGCTTCGTGTTTCCCTATTTCCTGCGCCGCAAGTCGCCGGTCTCCGGGGCGGGCGGCATGATGGACTACACCTGTCGGGTGGACGGCTACCTCAAGGACGGCAAGCTGACCTTCACCCTGGGCGCGGACGTGCCGGTCATGACCGTCTGCCCGTGCTCCAAGGCCATCTCGGACGTGGGCGCGCACTCCCAGCGGGCCGAAGTCCGCATCCTGACCCGGTTCGACGGTTTCCTCTGGCTCGAGGACCTCATCGAGATCGGCGAGCGCGCCGGGTCCTGCCAGGTCTACTCCCTGCTCAAGCGCGAGGACGAGAAGTACGTCACCGAGACCGCCTTCGCCAACCCGACCTTCGTCGAGGACGTGGTCCGCGAGGCCGCCAAGGGGCTGGACGAGCACCCCAAGGTCACCTGGTACCAGGTCGAGGTCGAGTCCTTCGAGTCCATCCACAACCACTCGGCGTTTGCGGTTATTGAAAGTCAATAGCATATCCTGTACACATCAATTTGATTGATGGAGTGGAGGAGCTTATGCCAATGGATTTTCGTGATTGGGTCGGGCTTGTTGGATCATTATGTGGGATTGTTGCATTAATACTTGCGGCCAGATGGCGTTACGTCGATTGGCGAGAAAAACAACAGGTTAAAAATCGTTGGGAAAAGGGTGCGTTTTGGGGGGCAATCGCATTGGGGGCGCTTTTCCTTTTGGGAATATCAAAAAAGTGAATAAACGTTAGCTGTCTCCTCTTCAGGCCCGGTTTGCATCCCGGGCCCGGACCGGGTATACTGATTACCGGCTGCTTCCCCAACCCCGCGAGGGAGTGATCACCCATGTCCGACGCCAACATCTCGGCCCTGTCCGCCCTGTCCACCGTACAGGAGGTCACGGCCAACAACATCGCCAACATGAACACCGACGGCTTCAAGGCGAGTTCGGTGGCGCTTCGGTCCGGCCCCGGCGACCAGGGCGTGGAAGTGGCGGCCATCACCGAGTCCGCCACGCCCGGCTCCATGCTGCACGGCGTGGAGACCTCCAACACCGACATCGGCCGCGAGACGGTCGACATGATCACCACCAGCCGCGCCTTCGAGGCCAACACCACCTTCATCCGCGCGGATGAGGAGATGACCGGCCACCTCCTGAACATGATCGCCTGACAGTCGGGCCGGCCGCGTCCTTCCGGCCCGGCGGCCCCCGCCTTGACAGACATTCGATTCATATCATACGGTCTATCATGGCCCGTCTGCGCACGTTCCCTTTTCGGGGAGCGGCCGGTACGGGCCATACTTGCGACAGACGAGGATACCACATGACCAAGACCGTGAAGACCGATTACGACGTCATCATCGTGGGCGGCGGCCCGGCCGGGCTGTTCGCCGCGTACTACCTGGGCGAACATTCCAATCTGGACGTCCTGCTCATCGACAAGGGCAAACGCTCGCTCAAGCGCAACTGTCCCATCTCCGGGGACCAGGAGTGCATCAAATGCCGCCCGTGCAACATCCTGTGCGGCGTGGGCGGGGCCGGGCTGTTCTCCGACGGCAAGCTCAACTACATCCACAAGCTCGGCAAGACCGACCTGACCCAGTTCGTGGGCACGTCCGAGGCCATCAAGCTCATCGACGAGACCGAGGACATCTTCAACAAGTTCGGCATGGACGGCAAAGTCTTCCCGACCGACATGGATGAGGCCAAGCAGATCCGCAAAGAGGCCCGCAAGCACGGCATCGACCTGCTGGTCATCAAGCAGAAGCATCTGGGCAGCGACAACCTGCCCGGCCACATAGCGGCCATGGCCGACCATATTCAGGACTCGGGCGTTGTCTTCCACACCTCGGAGACCGTCACCGACGTGGTCGTGAACAAGGGCAAGGTCGCGGGCGTGGTCACCAACCGCCACGAGTACACCGCCAAGAACGTCATCCTCGCCCCGGGCCGCGTGGGCGCGGAATGGGTCGCCCACGAGGTGCGCAAGCACGGCATCCAGGTTTCCCAGCGCGGCATCGAGGTCGGCGTGCGCGTGGAGGTCCACAACGAGATCATGCAGGACCTCTGCTCGGTCATCTACGACCCGACCTTCTTCGTGCGCACCAACAAGTACGATGATCAGAACCGCACCTTCTGCACCAACTACGGCGGCTACGTGGCCCTCGAAAACTACCAGGATTTCGTCTGCGTCAACGGCCACGCGCTGATGAACAAGAAGTCCGACAACACCAACTTCGCCTTCCTGTCCAAGGTCATCCTGACCGACCCGGTGGAGGACAACCAGGCCTACGGCGAGTCCATCGGCCGCCTGGCCACCCTCATCGGCGGGGGCAAGCCCATCCTCCAGCGGTTCGGCGACCTGCGCCGGGGCCGCAGGTCCACCTGGGACCGCATCGGCAACGGCTACATCGAGCCCACGCTCAAAAACGTCGTCCCCGGAGACATCGCCATGGCCCTGCCCGAACGCATCCTGACCAACCTCATGGACGGCCTGGAACAGCTCAACAACGTGGTCCCCGGCGTGTCCAACGACGAGACCCTGCTCTACGCCCCGGAGATCAAGTTCTTCGCCACCCAGGTCGACACCCGCAAACACCTCGAAACCAGCGTGGACGGCCTGTTCGTGGCCGGCGACGGACCCGGCGTGGCCGGCAACATCGTCGGCGCCGCCGCCACCGCCCTCATCCCCGCCAAGGAAATCATCCGCCGCTCGTAGGCGGCGGTGGGGGTACCCGCACCCAAAAGGCCCGGCTGATGCCGGGCCTTTTTTATGCCTCCGGCGGCCGGGGGAAGGGGGAAAGGAAACCCTTTGAAAAG
>NZ_JBGLYH010000011.1:0-84422 GCF_041414475.1 Pseudodesulfovibrio karagichevae | reverse complement strand
ACGAACAACCATCGCTGATCCATAGGTTTGACCTCATTCCAGGGCATGGGCACCTCCAGGCTCTCATGCCCAAAGTGTTACCCATGTTCCCGGGCTAATGTGTTACCTATGTACCCGGGCTGTACCCTTTTCCTTCCCCTTCCCCCAGCCCCCCCCATCCCCATCCTTTCCTAAACTTCTTGTGCCGCTTCGCGGATGTGCGGGCGCGTAAAAGCACCCTTCTTTACTGACGATTAATCTAGCTCGAAGAAAGCAAAGCGACGAGGGACGACCTATCTCAACCCTCCGCACTCGCGCATGCGCATACAAAAGGTTTGGGAAGGGAGAGGGGATGGGGGTTCGGGGGAGCGGCAGCTCTTAGCGAGTCTTCGAGCTTTAGAGATGGCGACAGCAGAGATAGGGGAGAGGGAAAACGTTTTCCCAAAAGGTTTCCCTCTCCCCTTCCCCCGATTCTTCCTACGCCACACAGTCGGCGGTAGCGCTGGGTTCGGTGCGGGACAGGGAGCAGAACCGGGAACGATCCTGGTCGTTGCCGATGAAGGCCACGAGGTCGCCGGGTTGGAGGACGTAGGTCGCGTCCGGATTGGTTTTGAGCTGGCCGTCGCGGACCACGCCCACGATGGACGCGCCGGTGGCCTTGCGGACGTTGCTGTCGCCGATGGATTTCCCGGCCAGGGGGCTGGTGGGCGGGACCTTGATCCATTGCAGGTCGAACTGCTGTTCCGCACCCCGGAATTGGATGAGTTCGCGGTATTCGTCGGAGGATGAGGACAGCACGGAATAGAATTCCTGGCGGATGCGGTCCGTGTGCCGCTGGATTTCCACGGGCGACTTGCCCAGGCGCAGCAGAGACTGGCGGGACATCTCCAGGCTGGCCTCGAGTTCCGGCAGCACCGCCTCGTCCGCGCCCAGTTCCTTCATGTCGTGCAGGTGGTCGCGGGTGGTGGACCGGGCGATGATGTCCAGGCCGGGGCGGTCGCGCTTGGCGTTCTGGATGATGGACCGGATGGTCACCAGGTCGGGCACGGTGACGATGAGCTGGGCCGCATGGCGCAGTCCGGCGGCTTCGAGGACGATTTCCTGGCTGGCGTCGCCGTAGACCGCCGGGATGCCCGCCTTCTTGGCCTCTTCGAACCGCCGGTGGTCCAACTCCACGACCACGTGGGTCAGGTCGAACCGCTTGAGGACCTGGGCGATCTCCAGGCCGACACGGCCCGCGCCGAGGATGATCACGTGGCCGCTCAGCCCCTGGCTGGGCATGTTGGACGACTCCAGCTCCTCGTGGGAGAAAAGCCGCTTGCGCAGGGCATAGAGCCTCGCGGTCTGGCCGGAGATGATCGGGGTCAGGACCATGGAGATGATGGTCACGGTCATGATCATGGAATAGAGCTCGCGCGGGATGGACCCGGTGGACAGGCCGAGCCGGGCCAGGACAAAGGCGAACTCGCCAACCTGGAACAGGCCGAGCCCCACGGCCAGGGGCACGACGTTGCGGTAGCGGAAGACCTTGGCGACCACGGCGAAGATGAGCCCCTTGCCCACGCAGAGCACGGCCAGGAGCCAGAATATCTGGCTGAAGTGCTCCACCAGGTACATGGGGTTGAAGAGCATGCCCACCGAGGAGAAGAAGAGCAGCCCGAAGATATCGCGCAGGGGGATGATGTCGGACAGGGCCTGGTGGCCGAAGTCCGACTCGGACAGGACCATGCCCGCCACGAACGCGCCGAAGGCGAAGGACAGCCCGGCCAGGTAGGTCAGGTAGCCCACGCCCAGGCCGATGGCCGCGATGGCCAGGAGAAAGAGCTCGCGCGAGCCCAGCTGGGCGATGCGGGCCATGAGCCAGGGCAGCAGACGCGTGCCGAGCAGGATCATGGAGGCCAGGAACAGGGCGGCCTTGACCAGGGCGAAACCGAGCTTGGGCAGGCCGACCACCGGGTCGTTCAGCTCGGGCAGGACGATCATCATGGGCACCACGGCCAGGTCCTGGACGATGAGCATGCCGATCATGACCTTGGACGACAGGGTGCCGAGCCAGCCCTGGTTCATCAGGGTCTTGAGGATGACCATGGTGCTGGAGAAGGAGGCCAGCGCCCCGAGCCACAGGGAGGACTTCCAGTCGAAGCCCATGTAGTGGCCTATGACGAAGCCGAGCCCCATGGTCAGGAGCATTTGTATGGGCGTGCCGATGAGGGCCACCCACTTCACCGGCTTGAGGTCCTTGAAGGAGAATTCGAGCCCCAGGGCGAACAGGAGGAGCGCGATGCCGATCTCGGCCAGCAGTTCGATCTCGTGCGCCCCGGACACGGTCAGCCCGCCGGTGTAGGGCCCCAGCAGCACCCCGGACAGGATGTACCCCAGGATGATCGGCTGCCCCACCCGCTGGGCCGCCAGCCCGCAGAAGAAGGCGACGACAATGATCAGGATGATATCCGTGGCCAAACCCATCTCGAGGTCCACCTTGCGTTTATAATTGGTTGCGCGCGGGCCGGTGAACCGGCTCCGCGTCCCGGGGACGCGAGCCCGCCGTCCCGTGGGCGCGAAGTGCAAGCATAAAGGGTATCCCGGCCGGAATCCAGGCGAAAAGAAGGCTTGCGCACCGAAATGCACAAGCCTTCATTTTCATTACTCTTACTTCCCGAAACGAACGACGGCCGAAGCCCCGGCCGCATGGCGGACGGGCTGCGGTCCCGCTCGGATATCAGCCGGAGACGGCCCGAAGGCCGTCCCGGTCTAGCACTTGGACGGCGCGAGCGCGGGTTCGGCGTCCGGGTCGTAGATCACGTCGCCGTCGTCGGTGACCTGCGGGTTCAGCTCTTCCATGAAGTCCTGGGTCATGCCGGGCACCTTGAGCATGTCCTCGGCGGACTTGAAGGGGCCGTTGGCCTTGCGGTAGTCCACGATGGCTTTGGCCAGGTCCTCGGGAATGTCGATGTCCTCGATGGCCATGAGTTGCTCGGCGGTGGCCGTGTTGAAGCTGACGATGCCGCCCGCGAAGGCGGTTGCGGCGAAGAGCAGGCACAGGGCGGCCAGGCAGAGGGTGATGAGGGTCTGTTTCATGTCGCTATCCTTCTTTCTTGCTGAGACGGGCGGGACGGCCGGAGGTTGCGCCGCCCCGCCCAGGGGTTTGGTACTCGTCTAGCCGGCCTTGATCCGGAAGGTGGTGTTGTCCGGAGGCGTGACCTTGATCTCCGTGGGCTTCTTGAGCTGCGGCACGTAGTCGTACGGCACGCGGTAGGCCCGGTAGACCAGGTTGTACTTGCCGTTGGCGGTGTAGTACGGGCTGATGTATTCCCAGACGATCTCGTGGTCCGGGGTGACTTCCTGGAACTGCCCCACCGCGCCGTTGGTGATCAGCGTGTTGCCATTGGGCAGCCGCTGGGCCGAGGACACGTAGTCGGAGTAGAACTGGTACTTGTTGCGCATGCCCATCTGCTTGGCCGAGTGCTCCCAGACCACCTTGAGGGTGCACGGGTCGAACTCGATGACGCGGGAGTAGTCGCGGCGGGCGTCGGACCAGCCTTCGGGCGCGCCGGGGTTGCGCTTGCCGTAGCCCGCGTAGCCGCCGTTGTCATAGACCATGATGTTGCCCCCGCCCGGCAGTCCCTTGGGGATCATGTGGGTGTGGTGCTGGCCGATGATCTGGCCGAGCTTGGACAGAGCGCGCTTGTACTGCTTGCCGCCGAACTCCCACATGGAGTCGCGGTAGAACTCGGGGCCCACCTGCCAGAGGACCTTCTTCGTCTTCTTGTCGATGATGAAGCTGGTGTTGGTCTGGCGGCAGGAGATGATGATGTTCTCCGGGTTGAAGACCGCGTACTTCTCCTTGTCCTCGTCCCACCACTTGTTGGGGCCGAGGTAGGAGGCGGCGTTGACGTGGATCCAGTCTCCGCCCTTGCGGCCCGGGGTGCGGGTCATGGAGAAGGTCGGATACTTGTACATGGTCTTCTTGAAGTCCAGGGGGAAGTTCATCTCGTCGAAGTGCTCGGAGGCGAGCCAGTCCCAGACGACCTTGCCGTCGGCGTCCACCTCGGCGATGTAGTCGTCGTACAGTTCCTTGTCGGAGATGAACTGGTTGTGGACGAACTTGTGGGACAGGACGAGGATATTGCCCTTGTAGTTGTCCACCGGCATGCCCGGGGCGTGGTAGCCCACGGGATTGCCCTCGAACTGGTAGTCGTGGTGCATGCCCGCGCGCGGGATATTGCGGACGACCTTGTCGTTCCAGTCCACGACCACCAGGTCGGTGGAGTACGGGTCGTCCCAGACGCGGCCCTTCTTGTCCGGGGCCGGTCGCTTGGCGCCCGCCAGGTAGCCGCCCTTGAGCATCTTGGGCGGATGTTCGGCCTGGCCGATGTCTTTCCACTGCTTGACCACGTTGCCGTTCATGTCGATGAGGACGGTGCCCTCGGATTCCACCTCGGTGCCGAAGACGGTGAAACCGTTCCAGCACTTCTCGGGCTGGTAGATGGTCGTCCCGTGCGGGAAGACCGTGGGGAAGGACAGCGCCTTCAGGGGGTTGACCAGCGTCGCTGCGGCGGCCACGGCTGCGCCGGTGAGGAATTCACGTCTTTTCATTATGTTCTTTCTCCTTTGTCGCTCAATTCGCGCGACACGGATTGGAGTCTGTTGATCCGGGGCCGGAAGGCCGGCCCCGGGCTTGAAGCGTACCCTAGTAGGCGTTCATGGTCGGCCCGTCGCCGCCGTCGTCCTCCGCCGGGGCCTTGGCCGGGGCCTTGGCCGCCGCCGCGGGAGCCGCCGCGGGAGCCGCCGCCGGAGCGGCAAAGCCCGCGCCCGCGTGGTAGTCGCGGAAGAAGCGCGGCGCGTCGTCGCCGGCGATGTAGCCCTGCGGGGTCAGGGTCTTGCCGTAGAAGGCCGGGTAGTCCTCGCCGTAGCGGTAGGCCCGGTGGACCATGTTGGCCATGCCGTCGATGTGGGCCTCGAAGGGCAGGCCGTCGATGTTGTGGAACACGGCCTTGGCCTTGCCCGCGGAGATCGGGTTGACGAATTCCCAGACCAGCCGCCCCTCGGGATTGACCTCGAAGATGTGGCCGCCGTGGGTGGAGGTGATCAGGGTGTTGCCGTTCTTCAGGCGCTGCACCGCGCCCTGGCGGTGGGAGTTGAAGCTGTTGGTGTGCCTGGTCCGGAACTCCCAGACGACCTTGCCGGTCTTGGGATCGACCTCGACGGCGCGGGACCGGCGGTCCTGCGGACGCTCGGAGCCGTTGTCGAAGATCAGGACGTGGCCGTTCTTCAGCGGGGTGGCGCAGTGGTTGCCGAACAGCTTCTGGGAGCCGTCATCCCAGTATCCGGGCTTCTTGGCGTTGGGGTCCCAGGCCGAGGGGTTGCCCCAGCGGTATTCCACCTCGCCGGTCTTGTGGTTGATGAAGTAGAACTCGGACAGGTTGCGCGAGTTCATGACCACGGTGTCGGTCTCGGGGATGTAGTTGACGGTGTTGAAGTGGGACCAGTCGTAGGTGGCGTACATCTCGCCCATGGGCATGGGCAGGGTGTAGTTGATGTCGAACTTCTTGGGGCCCTTGCCGATGTGGTCCTTGATGTGCCACTCCCACACGGTCTTGCCAGCGGGATCGATCTCGCGGACGAAGTCCACCCAGAAGCGGTCGTGGGGAATGCCCTTGGACATGACCGGCTTGGTCGGGATGGTCAGGGGGTTGCGGCCCAGCTTGCGGGCCTCGTCGTTGGTCAGGGTCTCCCAGCCGAGGATCATGGTGTTGCCGTTGGGCATGCGGCAGAAGGTGTGATGCTGGATCTCCTTGTTGGGGATGAACATCTTGTATTCCCAGACCTTCTTGCCGTCCCAGTCGAATTCCTCGAGGATGCCGCCCGCGCCGCCGATGCCGCAGTAGCCCACTTCCGTTTTCCGGGGCAGGGCTCCGGCGCGCAGCAGGTGGCCGTTGGGCAGCAGCACGGAGTGCAGCCCGGCGGTGTATTCGCTCTGCCAGGTGTGAACGATGTTGCCGCGCATGTCGATGAGATAGGTGGTCTTGCTGGCCACCGTGGGGTCGAACAGGGTGTATCCCTGATAGGCCTTGGCCTGGTCGTAGTACAGTACACCGGTGGGACCGGTGATGGCTTCATAGGCAAACGCCCCCGAACTCAGGACGATCACGGAGATCCCGAGCAGAAGAGCCAGATGCCAGCGTTGCAGTTTGAGCACTCTTTCCTCCTTACCTGTTTCAAATACGATTGATGCCTACACGGACCGTTCGTCCGGCCCGGACAGTCCGAATCCCCATCCCGGTCACTCTCGGGGAAAACGGGCGTCCGGCGGATGCCGCACGAGACGCACAGTGGCTCAACCAAGTTTCATGCCACTGTGACAGGCAGGAAAAATATCTTTTAATTCAGTATAATATATCGCACCACACAGAGCGGGCACCCCCCTGCGCATGCGCCCGCACGCACACACTGTGTCCCTCCCCGCACAAATGAGCCCGCGAGCATGGGTCCAACCCGGCGGACGCCCCCCTCTCCCCCTGCCCCGCAACCCCCGGCAGGCCTGGACGCGGGCGCGCCGGGCGGGCGCGCGGGAACGACGCTGGAACGAATCTTGATCAATCGGCCGAATCCGCCCGGAAAGTCTGCTCCGGCGGACCGTTGCCGCGCAGGTGATCAGCGTGATCCGAAGCGGGAGCGGCAAGAGTGCAACCCCGGCGCGGCCGCCGCGCGCCCGCGCCGAGCAAGTGGAGGAAGAATGAAAAGGATCAACATCGGATTGCTGGGCTGCCTGGTACTGGCCCTGCTGGTCGTCTCGGCCCATGCCGAGGAGACGACGCCCGTGGCCTGGGGGGGCGTGGGCTCGACCTTCGGTCCCTGCGGCCTGGGCGTCCCGGCCGGATTGCTCGCCGTGGGCGGCAACGTCGTCTTCGCCAAAAGCAACGGGGTATGGGAAAGCGACAGCCGAGTCAACGGCAAGGTCAAGACCACCAAGCTCAACGAAATCTTCAAGACCCGCTACGGGCTCATGAAGGGACTCGACATCCGCACGGCCACCCCGATCTACAACGTGCACATGGACAAGACGAACGCGGCCAACCGCGACGTGTACGGCATCGGCGACACCTGCGTGTTGCTGCACAAGACGCTGCTCAGCCAGAAGGCCGGCGCCCCGCTCTCCGTGGGCATGGACTTCGGCGGCATCGTGCCCACCGCGTCGGTCAGCGAACACTCGTCCGACTTCGTGGGCAACGACGCCTGGGGCGTGATGGGCGGCCTGGGCGGCACCTACTTCCTGGGCGCCAACCGCTTCGACTCCGAGGTCAACTACGCCACCTTCACCGAGGGCGCCCACGACTACCGGAAGGGCAACCGCCTGCGCTGGAACCTGGGCTACGCCTACGCCCTGTCCGATCTCTGGGACCTGGGCGCGGAGTCCTCCTGGGAGATGAGCGACGAGTCCGCGATCGAGGGCGTGGGCCAGCGCGACGCCTACGTGGAGTGGTACGCCGGGCCCAAGGTGGTCTTCAAGTACAAGCCGTGGAACCTCAACGCGGGCCTGGTGGCCAAGGTGCCGGTGCACCGCTGGTACGAGAGCAACAAGGTCGGGTCCGACGACTTCCGGCTGGAGTGCAAGATCATCAAGGCCTTCAACCTGAACGCCCTGTTCGACTAGCCGCACCCCGAAAACGACAAGGGCCGGTCCGCGAGGATCGGCCCTTTTTCGCGCCCGCGCCGGGGCGGGCTCAGAGATTGTAGGATTCGATCTTGTCGTACAGGGTGCGGCGGCCGATGCCGAGGATCTTGGCCGCCTTGGAGCGGTTGCCCCCGGCCGTGCCCAGGGCCTGGCGGATGGCCTTGATCTCGGCGTTCTTGACGGCCTGTTTCAGGGAGACCGCGCCCTCCTCGCTTCCGTCCCCGTCCTCGGGGAAGCAGAGGGGATGGGCGCAGAGATCCTCCACGCTGATGGTCTGGCCCTCGGCCAGGAGCACGGCCCGCTCGATGACGTTCTCCAGCTCGCGGATGTTCCCCTTCCACGGGGAATCGCGCAGGGTCTGCATGGCCCCGGGCGTCAGGGACTGGACCTTCTTGTTGTAGCGGAGGTTGAACTTGCGCACGAAGTGCCCCACGAACAGGACCATGTCCTCCTGGCGGTTGCGCAGGGCGGGCAGGTGCAGGGGGATGACCGCCAGCCGGTAGTAGAGGTCCTTGCGGAACTCCCCGGCCTCCACGGCCTCCTCCAGGTTGCGGCTGGTGGCCGACAGGAAGCGCACGTCCACGTTGATGGGCGTGTTGCCGCCCACGGGCTTGATCTCCTTCTCCTGGATGGCCCGCAGGAGCTTGACCTGGGTGGAGGGGGTCAACTCGCCGATCTCGTCCAGGAAGATGGTCCCGCCCTGGGCCTCCTCGAGCAGACCGCGCTTGGCCCGGATGGCCCCGGTGAAGGCCCCCTTGACGTGGCCGAAGAGCTCGCTCTCGAGCAGGTTCTCGGAGAGCGCCCCGCAGTCGATGGTGAAAAACGGTTTCTCCGCCCTGGAGCTGGCGTTGTGGATGCGCTTGGCGAACAGGGACTTGCCCGTGCCGGTCTCGCCCTGGATGAGGATGGACACGTCCGAGTCCGAGACCTTCTCCACCATGGTCATCATCTGCTGCATGAGGGCGTTGTTGCCGATGACCATGGCCCCGGAGTCCGCCTGCTGCTCGCGCTCGCTGAAGGTCTCGAGCTTGCGGTGCAGCCGGCCGTACTCGATGGCCCGGCGGGCCAGCAGGGCCAGCTCCTGGGTCTTGAACGGCTTGGTGATGTAGTGGTAGGCCCCGAGCTTGATGGCCTCCACCGCCGTCTCGATGGTCCCGGCCCCGGTCATGATGATGAACGGCTGGATGTGGTCGATGCTCCTGATCTGCTTGAGCAGTTCGAGCCCGGTCATGGACTCCATGGCCAGGTCGCTGACCACCAGGTCGTAGGCCGTCTCGGACAGGGCCTTCCATGCCTCCTGGCCGGAGGAGGCCGTGTCCACCACGTATCCCTGGCGGCCGAGGGAGCGCTTCAGGACGTTGAGCAGGTCGTGCTCGTCGTCCACCAACAGTATCTTCTCGGGCATGGCTTATGCTTCCTCGTGCCGGACCGACGGGAACTCCAGGTACATGCAGGTACCCATGCCCGGTTCGGATTCGGCGAAAATCAGACCGTCATGGCGTTCCACCATGCGGCGGGTGATGAACAGCCCCAGGCCGAAGCCGCCCTTGCGCGAGGAGAAGAACGGCTCGAAAATCTGGGTCAGGTTGTGGCGCTCGATGCCCGTGCCGTTGTCGCTGACCTCCAGGCGCACGGTCTCGCCCTCGCCCTGCCCGGCCTTCCTGGCCCGGATCAGGATGCGCTCGCCCTCGCCGGTCACGGCCAGGGAGTTGAAGACCAGGTTCATGAGCACCTGTTGCAGGGCGCGCTCGTCGCCCCGGATGAACAGCGGCTCGCCGGGCAGTTCCAGCTCCACCCGCTTGCGCTTGCGGCTGCCGAGCAGGGACAGGGCGTCGCGGACCAGGTCGCCCACCTCGATGACGTCCATGCTCATGGGCTTGGGCGTGGCCGCCTCGAGCAGCCCTTTGGTGATCTCGCCCGCGCGGATGGCGTTGCGCTGCACGGCCAGGAGCCCGGACTTGACCTCCGGGGCCAGGTCCTCCTCGAACATGAGGTCCTCGGCGTTGGCCTGGATGACCCCGAGGGGATTGTTGATCTCGTGGGCCAGGGAGGCGGCCATCTTGCCGATGATGCCCAGCCGCTCGGACTGGATCAGCTCCTCCTCCATGCGGTTGCGCTCGGTCACGTTGCGCGCGAACAGGCAGGCCAGAAGCTGGGTCTGGACCGGTCCCTGGATGATCCGCCCGGCCACCTCCACCTCCATGGGCTGGCCCCCGCCACCGGTCATATCGAATTCGAACTTGTCGCAGCCGTCGTTGAAGACCTTCTTGAGGAAGGCGTCGATCTCGTCGACGTATTCGCGGGTGACGAGCTGGCGCAGGGAGACCTCCCCGACCGGGGACGGGAAGCGCAGGGAATCGTGGGCCCGTTCGTTGGCGTGGAGCACGAGCCCCTCCTCGTTGACCAGGAAGATCATGTCCGGCGAGGACTCGATGAGGTCGCGGTAGCGCTGCTCGGTGCGGCGCAGGTCCTGGGTGACCCGGTCCACCCGGCGCTTGAGGGAGACGTTCCAGGCCACGATGGCGATGAAGATGATTCCGGCCGCGCCCGAGGCGATGGCCGCGTACTTGGCGTAGTACCGGATGTCGTCGGTGATGGTCGGCTTGCCGAACCATTTGTCCCGCAACTGGGCGTCCAGGCCCGTCTCCTGCAGGCGGTGGAAGGCCCGCCGGATATCCGTGGCCAGCTCGGGCCGGTTCCGGGGCACGATGATGCCCAGCGGGCTCTCCCCCAGGACCACGCCCTTCTTCATGATGTCCGGGATCTGGTAGCGTTCGATGAGGTCGTCGGCCACCCGCTCGGACGGGGCCACGAACACGTCCATGACCCCCTGGCTGACCATGTTCAGGGCCTCCAGGGGCGAGCTCATCCAGACCGTTTCGTCGCCGAGCTTGATATCGGCGTTGTAGGGCGCGGAGGTGATGGCCACGACCTTCCTGTT
The DNA here is from genome assembly GCF_041414475.1 of Pseudodesulfovibrio karagichevae. Taxonomy (NCBI): domain Bacteria; kingdom Pseudomonadati; phylum Thermodesulfobacteriota; class Desulfovibrionia; order Desulfovibrionales; family Desulfovibrionaceae; genus Pseudodesulfovibrio; species Pseudodesulfovibrio karagichevae. The sequence goes on along the minus strand of NZ_JBGLYH010000011.1, from coordinate 73,827 downwards.
GTTCAGGTCGCGCAGGCAGGTCACGGAACGGCAGTCCTTGTTGACGTAGAGATGGTGGCGCAGGCTGATGCCCACCGGAATCCAGATGGCGTCCAGTTCGTCGGCCGCTTCCTTGGAGTCGTGGGCCAGGATGTCCACCGAACCGTTCAGGAACAGCTCGCGCCGCTTGTCCAGGTCGTGGATGGCCCGGAACTCCATGTCCGCGCCCATGATCTTGCCGAGCATGGCCATCTCGTCCACGGAATAGCCGCGCACCCCCTGCACGCCGTCCTTGACGGCCAGAAAGGAGAACGGGGGCGACAGGGCCCGGGTGCCCACGTGGTAGACCGGGCGCGCGAAGGCGGGCCCCTGCGGCAGTATTGGGAAAAGCCCGAAACAAAGCAGGAGGAGCGGAAGAATGCGGCGCATGATCGTCAGCCTATCGCAAAGCGGCACGGCGCGCCACAGCGCCGTGGTGGGGTTCCAGGAAACGCCGAAGTCCCCCGGCAGGAGGAGTGCCGGGGGAGCTCGGTGAGAGGAGGTTGATGACACGTCGGTTCATCGTTGTTCCGGGGGAACGTTATTTCACGGTGCCGAGAAGGACCGCCTTGTAGCCCTTGCCGATGTCGTTGCGGGCGTCGGAGTGGATCATGACCATGTCCAGGAAACGGCCCGGCGCAAGCCCCTCCAAGGCGAAGCCGATGTTCACGGACTGCCCGGCAGGCACGGTCAGCCCGCCCTGCCAGTAGGTCTTCCCGAACTTCTGCGACTTCAGCGCCGTGACCTTCATGGGCGCGTCGCCCGCGTTGGTCACCCGGACGGACACGGCGTTGGCCTGCCCGGCCTTCAGGGTCCCGAGGTCGACCTTGCGCGGCTCGACCTCCATGACCCCCATGGGGATGGGGTCCACGTAGCCCAGGATGTGGACGACGTCCTCGGTCCCGCCGTCCGCGCCGGTGAAGATGTGGACGGTCTTGTCGAACTTACCGGGGTACTTGAAGGTATGGTAGGTGATGACCATGGTGGCGGTCTCGCCGGGGGCCAGTTTGGTCTTGTCCAGCCTGGTGGTGGTGCAGGCGCAGCTGGTGGAGACGTTGGCGATCTCGGCGTCGGTCCCGGACGCGTTGGTCAGGGTGATGGTCCTTTCCGCGTTGGGGCCTTCCTTCATGTTGCCGAACCGGACCTGAGTCTCGCTGATCTTCAGCTGGCTCGCGGACGCGGACGCGGCCAGGCACAGGACCATGGCCAGGGCCACGGCGATGGTACGCACTTTCATTGCTTGTTCCTTATTGTTCCCCGTGCACGAGACGGGATTTGACCTTGTAGTCGAAGTTGCGGTCCTGACCCTCGGTGTGGCAGACGCGGCAGGCCTCCTCGCCGGGTTTGGCGACGATGTCGGCCGGGTCCTGCGACTGGACGTGCTTCCGTCCGGGGCCGTGGCAGGCCTCGCACTGCACATCCTTGAGCTCCGGGGTCAGGTCCATGTCGATGAATCCGCCGTCCGCGTCCATGGCCACCACGTGGCAGCGCACGCAGCCCGGCACGGACTGCTTCTCCTCGCCCTGCTGCCTGAGGTCGTCGAAGGCGCTGGCGTGGGGGGTGGTCTTCCACCCCTTGACGATGTCGGCGTGGCACTCCGCACAGGCGGTGTAGCCCACATAGTCGCCGAACAGCTCGGCGTGGGCCATGGCCGCCGCAAAGCTGAGCGCGAAGCAGGTGGCGGCGACGAACAGAAGCAGACGGTTCATGGTCTCACCCCTAGCAGTTGCAGTCCGAGGCGGGCTCTATGTAGATGACCTTCTCGAGCTTGCGCAGCAGGGCGTTGTCCACGCCGTCTATGTCGAGCAGCTCGGACATGTCCACGAACTCGCCGTTCTCGGTGCGGGTCTTGACGATCTCCACGGCCAGCTCGTGGCTGATGCCGTCGATGGCCTCGAGCTGTTCCACGGTGGCCACGTTGAGGTTCAGCTTGCCGGTGTTGTCCCCGGCGAAGACGGTGGACGCGGACAGGGCCAGGGCCAGAAGCAGGGCGAATGCGATGCAGATCTTTTTCATGAACGATACTCCTAAACGGGATTTACCAGCCAAGGTAATGGTGGCTGTACAGGAAGAACCAGGCCAGGCAGGAGAGGACTCCGCTGGCGATGCCGGAAACGGTTTTTCGGAAGGTCGAGGCCGTGTCGCGGCCCGCCTTGAACACGCCCAGGTACAGGGCCGCCGTGGTCAACAGGACCAGCAGGACCGCGAACAAGGGCAGGATGACGTAGTAGATGCCGTGCATGGATACCTCCTAGAGCAGGCCCAGGTACTGGCTGACGGTGATGAAGGCCATGACGGCCAGGGCGAAGAGGATGCCGAGGGTGTCCCGGTCCTGTTCCTCCACGCCCGTGTTGGCCATGAAGTCGAAGCCGGTTTCGTCGGTGGTGTTGGGATGTCTGTTCATCTCGTTCCTCCTAGGCCGGAAGCAGGCCGGTTTTGACGCACAGTGCGATGGCCGCGAGCAGCAGGACGATGCGCAGCACGCCCGCTATGGCGGTCACCGCGAACCCCTTGAGGCCGTGCCGGGTGATCTCGCGCAGGGGCAGGGACAGGCCCAGAGCGGCCGCGGCCAGGGAGAAGTCCCACTTGACCATCTCGAAGATGGCGTGGTGGGCGGGCTCCTTGAACAGGTGCAGGCAGGCCAGGGCCCACAGGAAGACGAACACGCCGAGCCAGAGCGGGAAGGTCTTGATGCCGCGCGTGGCCGTGACGGTCTCGTCGGCGCGGTTCCTCAGCTTGCGAACGAACATGACGATGAAGACGTAGAGGAAGCCCGCGGGCATGATCACGTGGCGGCCCACGTCGAACCAGGAGGCCCAGCGGCCCGCCTCGTAACTCGAACCGAAGGCCGCGAACAGGGACTGGGCGTTGTTGCCCACGCCCACGGCCGAGGCCAGGCCCAGGGACCGGGGCGACAGCCCGATCCAGTCGCCGAGCACGGGCACCAGGAACATGGAGACGAGCCCGAAGCCGATGACGCAGGCCGTCCCGTGGACCACCTGGCCGCCCTTGGCCTTGATCAGCGGCATGAGGATGGCGCAGACGTGCGGGTCGCCCGTGGCCAGCCCGCCCGCGATGATGGACCCGTGGCGGTCGTCGAGCTTGAACAGCTTCGAAATCCACAGGGTCAGGGTGGCGGTCAGGAACAGGAACACGGTGCAGATCAGGATGGGCGCGGCGCCGAGCTTGAGGGCGTGGCCGAGCATGAAGTGCGGGGCAAGCATGATGATGCCGAGCGGCATGAGCATGTGGATGTAGGACAGGCCGCGCTTCCAGCAGTCGGGCACGCCGAAGACGTTGGCCACGATCAGCCCGAGGAGCAGCGGGTTCCAGACGAAGTTGGAGTTCAGGACCTGGAAGAAGGCCTGGTGGCGCACCGGGCCGATGACCCCGTCCAGCCAGGCGAACAGGTTCTGCAGGGTGAACGGGTTGGGCACCCCGGCCAGGTTGTTGCTGAAGATGGCGATGAAGAACATCGCCAGCAGACCGGGCAGGACCGCCTTCAGGTCGTACAGGGCGCTGAACCAGGAGGTCCGGCCCTGGGCGTAGTTTATTGCCATGCTATGGGTATTCATTGGTTTTCCTTGTGATGTCTTGGGCCGCTAGCGGCGTATGTGGGCGGAGCCGCCGGTGTTCACCGAGCCGCTGACCTTTTCTTGCGGGGCCCTGGAGCCCACGCGCCAGTGGTCCATGAAGCCCAGGCGCGGCAGCATGGACAGCCGCAGGAAGCCCTCGATGGTCCCGTTGACCCCGACCAGCACGTCCACGTTGTTGCGCGGACGGAAGGCCAGGTTGTCGGTCTTCTCGACCTCGTCCCCGGCCCCGGTCTCGAGGTGCCAGGCCATGACCGTCTCGCCGTCGAAGCTGTCGAGGACGATGCGGAAGAGCGGCTCGCCCTGCTCGTTCTTCGGGCCCTCGTAGACCGGGTGCTCGTTGTCCAGGACGATCGCCTCGGGGTTGTCCAGCAGGACTTCGTTGAGTTGGTAGCAGTGGCCGCAGACGTCCGGCCGGACCATGAAGCGCGGGTCGAACTCGAAGGGCGTGTCGCGCTCCAGCTCCTGGATGCCGGTGTACAGCCAGAGGTTGGCCTTGCCGTCCTTGAACGGGGCCTCCAGGTCCATCTCGGCCAGGACCGAGCCGACCTTGAACTGCATCATCCGGGCGGTCTCCATGTGCTGGGGCAGGAGCTTGCGGGTCTCCGCGTTGAGCGGGCCCACGGTCTTTTCGGCGACCACCTTGCCCGCCTTGTCCACCAGGGCCAGGGCGACGGTCCCGGCCTGTTCGTCCAGGCCGTCGCAGCGCAGCGTGAACTGGCCGAGCCGGGCCGCGCCGCCCGCGCCCAGGGGCTGCGCCTTGGGCTTCTTGTAGGTGTAGCTGATGCTCTGCAGGGACGGGGTGCCGAACTCCCTGATCTTCACGTAGTTGGAGCCGATGTACTCGGGCTGGATGTAGGTCGCGCCCTCGGAGAAGAGGTCGGGCATGAAGTAGCGGTCACGGGCGGCCTTGTCCTCGCTGAACCCCTGGGCCAGGTAGAAGTGCGCGCCCCAGCGGTTGCCGGAGTACTTCATCAGCGACAGGGAGGCCACGGGCCGGTCGTCCAGGTAGGACATGCCGGTGTAGCGCAGCGCCTTGTTGCGCACGCCGAGCAGCTCATCCTGCCAGTACATCAGGTTGCCGTCGCCCATGGGCTGGTTCTTCCACATGTCCAGGTCGAAATCCTTGCGCACGAAGGTCCCGGAGGAGAACGTGGTCAGGTAGGCCCGCCTGCCGAGCAGGAAGAAGCTCTCGCCCGCCAGGGTGCGGATGTTGCGCGCGTTGCGCGAGGTGTAGCACAGCCCGGCCGGGGGAATGACCACGCGGTTGTTGCGGTAGTCCACGTAGGACCCCCGGACCACGATGGCCTCGGCGGACAGGAGCCGCTCGCCCTTGCGGTTGCGCGATACCTTGCGCATGAGCCCCTTGAGCCGGGGCACGAAGGGCGCGGTGTGGTCCGGCTCGTAGAACGAGGCGTCCGGGATGACCTGGGGGTAGGAGGTGAACTTGGACTCCTCCACCACGGTGCCGTAGGACGAATCCGCCAGCCGGGTCAGGAAGGAACGCTCGATGATCGGTTCGAGCACGGGCGAGGAGCCCAGGAAGAAGTCGATGTCGTTCTTCCCTTCCGTGGGCCACATGACCATGTTGTCCGTGCGCATGAAGTAGTAGTCGCGCACGTACAGGCTGCGGACCACGTCCTTGTCCAGGCCGCCGACCACGACCTTGAAGGCGTGGCGGTTCCAGACGTCGGAGTACTTGACCGGTCCGTCGTAGGCGTCGTGGTCCTTGTCGAAGGTGATCGGCTGGTTGTTCTCGATCAGCAGCCTATGGAGCATGCCGGTCTTGAGGTCGGGCTCCAGGACCACGTTGTAGCGCGCGTCCAGGGGCCAGGGCCGGCCGTTCTTCACGGTGACCAGGTCGCGGTAGACCACGAAGGAGAAGCGCCCGGAGGAAAAGCCGTGGGCCTTGCCCGTGGACCAGGGCACGAAGTCCGAGTCCTTGAGGAAGGAGGGGTCGATGACGATCTCCACGCGCATGTCCAGTTCCGGGACGGTCAGCTGGTACTTGTCCACCTCGTCCGGGCGGGTCTTGTACTCCTGGGCCGTGGTCGGCTTGACCAGCTTCTCGGCCAGCACCTCGCTGCCGGTGAAGTTGGTCACCCGGACCAGGAAGCCGTCGGCCCGGCGGAAGGCGTAGATGCGCTTGTCGAGGTAGTAGCGGAAGTCCTCCTGGCGCACCTCGAGGATCACGGGCCGCTGCAGGGAGAAGGTCGCCTCGGTGATCTCCGGGAACTCGATGGAGGCGAACTCCGCGTCGTCGAAGTCCACGTTGCGCGCCACGTACTTGCTGGCCCCGAAATAGTAGGTGTTGTCCAGGTAGAACTTCTCCAGCTGGGGGTTCAGCCCTTCCTTGAGATGAATGTCCCGGACCTCCTCCCGCTTGGGGAACCTGGAGGCGATGGGGAATTCCAGCGGAAAGCCCCCCGAGGGGGAGATGACCGCGAACTCCGCGTAGGGCACGTCGTAGTGGTCCGTGGAATAGTCGAACCACAGCCGGTAGCCGGAATCGCCCAGCGGCTTGCGGTCGCCCTTTTTCAGGGCCACGTCGGTATAGGTCCGCGTGGCCGTCTTGAGATCCACCAGGTAGGTGTGTTCGCCCAGGACCAGGAACGGGTCGCGCATGAGCGGCCGGGCGTCGTGGGAGGTCTCGGACAGGTAGAACAGCCCGCCGGGCTGGACCGTGGCCTTGCCGTCCGCGATCTCGCTGCCGCGCAGGACGATGGCCTCGGTCAGGCTCTTTTTCTGCCCGAGCTGGTTCTTGTAGACCTTGTTCCGCAGGCCCGCCAGGTGCGGCAGGAAGGTCATGTCCGCCGACGGCGACAGGCCGTGCGGATCGGTTGCGGCCATGCCCGCGCCCGGCAGGGCGAGGAGCAGGACCAGGGCAAGGGCCAGTAGTCTGAATGTGTGTTGCATATCCCTGTTTCCTGAAAAGCTGAGTTCAACGTCCTATGGACAACCTGCCGTTCCAGGAAACAAGAAGCGTACCAAGCCCTCGTACTATGTTTTTATTCCGTATTTACAGTGTGTTGTGAGAATCACGCAAAAGCCGCCCGCGCCCGGTTTGTGCGCCCGCCCGCACAGCGAAACAGTGTGTGTTCGACCGCACGCACACTTCGCCGGTCCGCCCTTCCCTCTCCTGACGGGACCGGCTCCGACGGGCGTCACTGGCCCCCGTACGGCGCAATCGACACTTTCGTAAGATTAATATTTCAAATATGTACGAAAACTCACAAATGTAGGTGTGTTCATTCTTAATAATCTGCTGTAATAAAAGGGAATAACTGTTGGCACAATGTATGCTTCACCGGACACAACACACCAAACAAGGCGTATTGAATGCAGATCACCTACCGACCCATAGGCTTTTTCCACACCCCGCACAAAACCACCACGGGCATGCCCATCCAGCCCTCCGGGGCCCAGGGGGTCAAGGGGACCATCAATATCCTGCCCGAGTTCCGCGAGGGCATCCGGGACATCGAGGGGTTCTCGCACCTGATCATCCTCTACCACCTGCACGAGATCTGCGGCCAGGAACTGACCGTCATTCCCTTCCTGGACCAGACCCCGCACGGCATCTTCGCCACCCGCTCGCCCAAACGGCCCAATCCCCTGGGGCTGTCGGTGATGGCCCTGTGCGGGGTCTCGGACGAGGGCATCATCCTGAACAACGTGGACGTGCTCGACGGCACGCCCGTCCTCGACATCAAACCCTATGTCCCGGACTTCGACGTCTGGCCCGCCGACCGCGTGGGTTGGTTCGAGGGCAAGTCCGGCAACGCGACCACCAAACGCAGCGACGACCGCTTCTCGGCCTGCACCCTGAAGGAGACCGGAAGCTAGGCCCGTTTTTCCGCAACGGCATCCCGAAGCGCTCGCGGACCCAAGGCCCGTGCCCGGCCGACCGATGCAAACACCATGTGAGGTGAATCATGGCAGTCTTCGTTCTCTTGCACGACGCTTTCCAGGGCGGCTGGGTCTGGCGCCAGACGGCCCTCGAGTTGCGCGACCTCGGCCACGAGGTCCATACCCCGAGCTACGCGGGGCGCACCCTGCCCTTTGACCCGGAGAGCGCGGACAGCCCGGCCCGGGCCGCCCTGGACAACCTGGTCCGCTACTTCGAGGCCGAGGCTTTGACCGGCGCGACGGTCGTCTGCTCGGGCTGGTCCGGCCTGCTCGGTCCGGCCCTGGCCGGAGCCCTGCCCTCGGCAGTGCGCAGCCTGTTCTTCTGGGACGCCGTGGTTCCCGAACCCGGCAAGAGCTTCATGGAGGTCTGCCCCGCCGCCCTGGCCGGAGCCATCGACGGCAACAGCGAATCCGGCGAGGTCGCGCCCTTCGTGTCCGGCCCCCTTTCCTGGCTGGAATGCGGCGCGGACTCCACCTCGCTCCTGGCCCCCTTCCCCAGGCGGGCCTTCACCGAGCCCTACGCGGGTCCGGCGCGGGGGAGCTGGCCCGAGTCCGTGTTCGTGCACTCCCCGGAAGAGGACGCGCCCGGGTCGCCCTTCGGCCGCCAGGCGGTCGAGGGCGCGGGCATGCCGTGGCTCGAACTGGACATGTACGAATATCCGCTCATGGCCCGGACGCAGGAACTGGCCCGCCTCCTGGCGGACCGGGCCGCGCCCGGCGCGTCGCGCAACGGGGACGGCTGCGCCCGCAACCCCATGCCGCACGAGATGCGCATGCAGTATTGTTCGCATTACCGCAAACGCCACGAGATGGCCGTGGCCTCTGCCGGAATTGACGCCTGACGGCGGGCTGCCTCCTCCCGCCCGTCGGCAAGGCGGCCCTCGCCACCCGGGCCGCCACCCCCGTCACCGTCCGCGCCGGAAGCCGCACCATAGCCCGGCGCGGACGGGTCGTCGGGGGATGATCCCGCCTACTGTTCCTTCTTGAAGATGATCAGCGGGCAGTTCTTGCACACGTCCGCGCCGGGGAACCCGTCGCCGGGCCGGGTGATGGAGCTGCTGCCCGCCTCGATCCGGTCCATGAGCCGGTCGAAGACCGCGCCGAACTTCTTGCCGGGGATGATCACGTTGATCTCGCCGCGCTCGGTCTTGCCCGCGTTGTAGCTGCCCGAGCAGGCCGGGAGCATGTTGAACTCCTGGGACATGTAGGTGCTGACGTTGCCGCCGCAGGCCGAGGAGTTCATGGTGATGGTCGGGCGCAGGGGGTGGGTGTCCGTGGCCGCCATATAGTCCACGGCCAGGTGGTAGGCCTGCATGTTGTCACAGTAGAAGTGCACGGTGTCCGGCTCGTAGAGCCCGTCCACCGAGCCCAGCGGGGCCACGGCGATGCCGAGCAGCCCCTCGGGCAGCCTCGCCTTGGAGCGCACGAACCGTTCGGCCTGTTCCAGGTCCCTGGTGTACTTGGCGTGGCCCTTGATCTCGGCGTCGTCCAGATCCTTCCAGCCGAAGCTGTACTTGGCGTTACCGCAGCCCAGCCCGGCATCCCCGGCGTAGACGATCTGGCCCTTCATGCGCGCGCCCAGCTCCCACTGGCAGAAGGTCATGGGCTTGACCGGGGCGTAGATCTCCGGGGCCGCCTTGTGGAAGGCGTCCAGTTCGGCCTGGTCATAGAAAAACTTGACCGCCACGGGGTAGTGATAGAGGCGCAGCTCGCGCATCAGGACTTCCTGCATTTCCTTGTACGACATGATGTCCTCCCGAATGGGTTGTGGTGATCGCGGCCGCGCGGGCCGCGTGCGAATGGTTTCGGCTGATATTATGTTAAAATAAACATAATGCCGATCCGGAAACGGCAAACCTAGCACCACGCGCTCGCGGGCGGCAAGACCGTCACGAAAAAGGGGGAATCGCGGGCTTTTTTGCGTCAAACGGCAAAAGACACCGAGCCGACGGCCGCTCCCCTACCGTTCCGTGGCAAACCGTGCTATGGTCCTTGCCAAATTCAGTTTTCGGGAGGGAGCGTGTTCGACAAAACGGATAGCGCAAGCGTCAATTTCATGATCAGTTCCGTGATCTGGGTCCTGCTCGGAGTGAGCATGGGCCTGATCCTGGCCCTGCAGTTCATTATCCCCGACCTGTTCCACGGCATCCCCTGGCTCGTTTTCGGCCGGTTGCGCCAGGCGCACACCAACACGGTCATGTTCGCCTGGCTGTCCATGGGCATGATGGGGCTGTGGCTCTACATCCTGCCCAGGCTGACCGGGCGCAGGCTGTGGAGCGAACGGCTGGCCAACCTGTCCATGGTCCTGTGGAACCTGGCCGTGGCCGGAGGCATCTTCGGGCTGCTGGCCGGGGCCAGCCAGGGCCGCGAATACGCCGAGTTCATCTATCCGGTGGACCTGGCCCTGATCGCGGCCGTGCTGATGACCACGCTCAACGTCTACATGACCGTGGCCCACCGCACCGAGTCCAAGCTCTACGTGTCCGTCTGGTACATGATCGGCACGCTGGTCTGGATGCCCTGCCTGTACGTCATCGGCAACGTCATGTGGCACCCCGCCACCGGCTCCATGACCGGCATCGCCGACACCATGTACAACTGGTTCTACGGCCACAACATCCTCGGGCTGTGGTTCACCACCGGGCTGCTGCCCGTGGTCTACTACATGGTGCCCAAGATGACCCGCACCCCTCTGTACAGCCACGCCCTGTCCCTGGTGGCCTTCTGGGGGATCATCTTCTTCTACACCGGGGTCGGCGCGCACCACCTGCTGTGGACGCCCATCCCGTACTGGGTCAAGACCTTCTCCGTGGCCGAGAGCATCGGCATGATCCTGCCGGTGGCGGCCTTCATGATGAACATCTGGATGACCATGCGCGGCAACTGGAACAGCTTCTTCCGCGACATCCCCCTGCGCTTCGTCATCACCGGCTGGGCCGCCTACATCCTGGTCTCCTACCAGGGCTCCCACCAGTCCCTGCGGGCCATCAACAACCTGACCCACTTCACGCAATACGTACCGGGCCACGCCCACCTCTCGCTGCTCTTCTTCGCCGCCACCATCGTTATGGGCGGCATCTTCTACGCCCTGCCCAAAATCCTCGGCTGCCGCCTGTACAGCCGCCAGCTGGCCAACATCCAATACAGCCTGCTCTTCGTCGGCTTCCTGTTCTTCTTCAGCGGCTTCACCCTGACCGGCCTGGTCCAGGGCACCGCCTGGGTCAACCAGGGGCTCCCCGTGTGGAGCGTCCTGCCCGGCCTGCGGCCCTACATGCTCCTGCGCGCCGTGGGCGGCGTGCTGGTGGTCTTAAGCTTCTTCCTCTTCACCTGGAACGTGCTGGCCACGGTCATCGCCCGCAAGCCGGTGCGCACCCCGCCGGGGGTCAGAGTCCACCCGCCCTTCGCCGATGAAGAGGACGGGGAGAGCGTCCCCGAGGGAGGTGCCGCATGAGGATGACCTTCCCGAAAATATTCTTCGGCGGCATGATCGTCTTCACCATCATGGTCATGATGGTCGTGTTCATGCCCTCGCTCCTGTGGTCGCCCAAGCCCACCGTGGCCGCCCATCCGTTCACCGACCGGGAGATGCTCGGGCGCAGGCTCTTCTGGTCCAACGGCTGCAACTACTGCCACACCCAGTACGTGCGCAAGGCCGACAACGCCATGGGCACGGTCTCCGAGGCCGGCGACTTCGCCTACGACACCCCCCCGCTGCTCGGGTCCGAGCGCACCGGGCCGGACCTGACGCACATCGGCCGCAAGCGCAGCGAGCAATGGGAGATCGACCACCTGCGCAACCCGCGCGCCTTCTCGCCCATGTCGATTATGCCTCGCTTCGAGTTCATGACCGAGGACGAACTGCGCGCGGTGGCCGCCTACCTTTTCCGCCTGGGAGACCGCGTGGCCCTGACGCGCATGGTCCCGTCGCCCGCGTCCTACGCCCAGTCGGCCGACTCGGCGCCCCCGACCATGGTCGGCACCGATTCCAAGGCCCCCATCGGCTGGCCCTCCTGGAACGAGTCCGGCCTGCAGGGCGGCAAGGAGATATATTTGACGCGCTGCATGACCTGCCACGGCTGTGCGGGCAACGGCCTGGGCTCCTATGCCGGAACCCTGATCGTCACCCCGGCCGACTTCCGCCAGGCCCCCTTCAAGACCATGCCCGAGGACCAGTGGTTCTGGCACGTGTCCGAAGGCGTCCAGGGCTCGGTCATGCCGCCCTGGAAAAAGGCCCTGACCGAGGCCGAGCGCTGGCAGGTCATCCGCTACATCCGGACGATCTTCGCCCGGCCCGCCATGCGCGCCCCGGTTCCGGGCACCCCGCCCGCCGACATGGCGGGCGCGCGCAACCCCCTGCCCCTGACCCAGGACGTCCTGGAACAGGGCAAGAGCGTGTTCACCCGCGAATGCCTCGTCTGTCACGGCGACGCCGGGCGCGGCAAGGGCCCCTACCGCGCCGGGCTCCAGCCCCCGCCGCCGGACTTCGCCGACACCGCGCGGTACGGGACCGCGGACAAGCCGATCTTCACCGACGCCGACTACTTCTGGCGCATCAGCGAGGGCGTCCCCTGGACGGCCATGCCCACCTGGAAGCTGCACTACGGCGAGACCGACCGCTGGGCCCTGGTCCACTACGTCCGCGCCCTGCTGACCCGGACCGAGACCCCGCCGCCCGTTCCCAAGAACAAGTTCCGCTTCCCGGACATATACAAGGAGCAGCGGTTCCCCAAGACCGTGAACATGGAGCGCGGCAAGGCGGTCTTCACCGAACAGTGCGCGCACTGCCACGGCCTGGCCCTGGACGGCCAAGGATGGGACGGCCTCGTGCTGACCCCCAAGCCCCGCGACTTCAGGACCATGCGCAAGGAAAAAATGACCCCGCAGTCCCAGGGCGAGCATCTGGCCAAGGTGACCTTCGGCGTCTACAACTCGGCCATGCCCCGGTGGGCGGAATTCATGCCCGAATCCCAACGCTGGGACGCGATCAAGTACCTCATGGCCGTGACCATGATGGGACTGAAGAAGAGCCAGAGCTCCTTCAAGCCGGGCACCGTGGACGCGGCCTTCGCCACCCTGTCCCGCGACAGGTGGGTGACAAAGGGCGGCAACGTCATCTCCCCGGCCAAGGGAGCGCAGACCTGGAAGACCTACTGCGCCACCTGCCACGGCCCCCGGGGCAAGGGGAACGGCCCCGGCACCCTGAACAGCGCCAGCCCGGGCCCGTCGCCCCTGCCCGCGAACATGACCGACGGCTACGTCTACTGGCGGATCGTCGGCGGCGTCCCGGGCTCGACCATGCCGGGCTTCACCGCCCTGCTCGACGACGAGGCCATCTGGAACGTCACGGCCTGGACCGTTGACGGCGGCTGGAACGACCAACCCGAGGAGGCCGGACAATGAACCACGGCATGTGGGTGGTCCTCGGCTGGTCCGCCTTCGTCATCCTGACCGGGATCGTCTTCCTGGTCTGGGGCTGGCGCAGGGGACAGTTCAAGGACGTGGAGGAAGCCAAGTACCGGATGCTCGAAGACCGTGAACCGGCCCCCTGGCCCGACAAGGAGGAGAAGCAACGCCATGGTTGAGAACGTCACCGATTACGACGACCTCTATTTCTGGATTCTCTTGAGCTGCGCGGTGCTGATCCTGTTCAGCGTGGCCCTGGCCATGCACATCAAGGCCAGGCGCCCGGCGGGCTCCAAGGGACACCGCGACGACGACGGAGACAGGCCCGAGGACATCCGGGCCGACGGCTACATCGACTCTTTCGCCAACCATATCGAGGAGGCGGGCGGAAGCATGCCCCCGGTGGTCCGCCTGACCCTGGTCGGCGTGATCGCCTGGTGGGTCATCTACCTCGTGCTCTACTGGACCCCATAGGAGGCGGCCATGGCCTACATCCATCAGATCAGCTTCATCATCGACAGAGACCAGCTCGGCAGGCTGGACGTGGGCTCCCCCCTGCAAAAGGGGCTGAGTTTCCTGCGCGTCCAGCTGCCCGACTTCGAAGGGTTCATCACCTCAAGGGCCCGCTACTCCATCGACGAGGGGAACGACGTCCTCGTGGTCGTGGAGTCCGTCTGGGACGACTACGAGAGCCTCGAGGAGCACCGCGCCTCGGGTGTGACCGAGGAAAAACTGCGGGACGATTTCGGCGACCTGCGCGACTTCCGGGTGCGGGAGTTTGTTGAGGTAGACTGACCGCCCGCCCGCTTCACCACGCGAAAAGGCCCGGAGGACTTTCCTCCGGGCCTTTTCGCGTCCGCCCTGAAACGGGCGGGGGATGGCCGTCTCCCGTGGGAGCGGCTTGGCGACGAGGCCTCCCGCTGGGGGGCGGGAGGCCTCGCCTCCGGTTCGGTACGCGGGTCAGCGCAGAATCAGCATGGATGAGGAGGCATGGTTAACCAACGCATTGACCCTTTTGGAGTGAAATAGACGCTGCAGGGGGGACTTGTGCTTGAGCCACAGGGCCATGAGGTCGTCCTTGCGCCCGGATTCGATGAAGGTCTCCAGGGAGTCCTCGTCCACCACCCGAATCAGGGCGTGGACGTCCCGCTTCAGGTAGTAGTCCAGGACCTCGCCCATCTTGGATTCAACCTCCTCGCGCAGCTCGCCCTTCTTGAGCACGCCGACCACCTCGAGTCCGGCGGCATAGATGGTCACCCACTGGTTGATCAGTTCGAGCGACTCCTGGGAGATGTCGGCGTGGTCCAGGCAGCAGACCACACGCGACGTGGCCGGTTCCTCGCGGATGACGAAGACCGAGCAGTCGGCCGCGTCTGCCACGCGGCCGGGCACGTCCGAGCCCCGGCCCCAGCCGCCCTCGTGCTGGCCGCAGCCGAGGATAATCAGGTCGCAGCCCTCGGCGTCGGCCTCGCTGGTGATGGCCTTGACCGGGTCGCCGCCGCGCAGGTGGAGCTTGAAGGTCTTGCGTCCCGAGAGGTCCTGTTCCAGGACCTTGTCCTCCCGGCGGGCGAACGGCCCGTCCTCCCGGCCATCGTACAGGTCCACGTCCGGCCCCAGGGCGTCGATAAAGTCGGCCCGGTAGCGGTTCAGCAGCCGCAGCCGGGGATGGGCGTGGGCCGGGTCCAGCTCCTCCTCGGCGATGTAGGCGCGGTTCTTTTCGATGGCCAGCATGACCACGTCGGCCCAGGTGTTGGCCGCCAGGCGGGCGGCCTGGCGCACGGCGTACCGGCTGTAGGCGTTTTCATCCACGGCGACGAGTATCTTCATGTCAACTCTCCCTTGGTACGGTTACCAGCAAATGAGGATGGGGCTGGAGACCAGTCCCAGGACCTCGGTCAGGGGCGACTTGCGGTTGGACTTGCGGTCCATGTGGGCCAGGATCATGCCGTAGTCGCCCAGGCTGCGCGCGGCGGTCTCGGGCGCGCCGAGCAGCGTGAAGGAGCGGGCCGGGGCGTAGCCGAGCTTGCCGAGCAGCTCCGCGCCCTCGCTCAAGAGTTCGTCGGGATGCGGGTCCTGGTGCAGGTCGTCCATGGCGTAGGCGCACAGGTCGAAGTCCACGGCCCGCCCGCCGAACAGGTGGTGGAACCGGGCGACCAGGGACTCCACGTCGGTCTTCTCGTCCAGGAGCAGGGCCAGCCGGTCGGACTGGATCATGTTGCGCACGAGCAGGACCGGGCACGGCATCTGGCGGTAGAGCTTGGAGCGCAGCCGCTTGCGGAACGCGCCGGTATTGAAGTTGGCCACCTCCCCTTCCACGAAAAAGTCGTACCCGCCGAGCCGCAACTCCTCGAGCAGGGTGTCCTCGCGGTCGCCCACGCGGACGATCGGGTTGGGCAGGATGAAGCAGTCGAGCTTTTCGCTGTTCAGGATGCGCTGCACTTCCTCGAGCCCGGCCTGACGCAGTCCCGACTCCCAGGAGCGGCGTATCCAGCCGGTTTCCGAGGAGTGCGGCTTGTGGTCCGGCTCCTCCACGTGCACGGGCTGCACGGCGATGCCGAGCAGTTCCGCCTTCCGGCACAGGTATCGCAGGGCCACATTGGACGCCAGCGTCATTTCCACGGGGACAAGAGCTTTCAGCATGTCCATGGGCACACCTCGCTTTTTGAATAATTCATGAAATCCCTATTCCTTCCCTTCTTTGCCGAGGCGGATGTGTTCCTCGGCCTTCCTGATGACTTCCTGGATCTCGCCGAGCTTGAACGGCTTGGCCAGGAAGTCGAACACGCCCTTGCGCATGGACTCCTTGGCCGTGTCCATGGTGGCGAACCCGGTGATGACGATGACCTCGGTGCTCGGGGAGAGCTTCTTGACCTCGGCCAGGAACTGCATGCCGTCGATGCCTTCCATCTTCAGGTCGGTGACGACGATGTCGAAGCTCCGCTCCCGGATGCGGGCCATGGCCTGGGCGCTTTCATAGAAGCTCTCCACCTCGTAGCCCTTTTTTTCCAGGGCGGGCTGGAGCCGCTTGCTGACGATGGGTTCGTCGTCGAGAATGAGAATACTGGTCTTCGATGTGGCGGTCATACTGCCAACCTCCAATAGCTAATTGCCCACCGCCTCTTCGGCGATGTGTTCAAATTCCTGACAATGCTCGAAAATCCTTGAATCGCTGACCATGGAGACGTCCAGCTGGCGGGTGTAGGCCACCAGCAGGCCGAGGATGCGCATGAGCCGCCCGAGGTCGCGGGCCATCCATCCCTTGGCCCGGGCCACCACCAGGTCGTCCTTGACGGTCACGGAAAAATCGAAGCCCTTGAGCACCTCGGACAGGAAGCGCGCCCGGCGGGAGCGGCGCACCGCCCCGGTCACCCCGCCCGCGAAGCGGAACTGCACGCTGTTGCGCAGGTCGTCCTCGCTCCGGTAGCAGTCGATCAGGGTGAAATGGTAGCCGAGCTTGAGGCTCAGGTGCAGGTAGCGGTCCGAGACCACGGCCAGGTTCTGGCCCATGCGCTTGACCCCGGCCGCGTCGGCCGAAAACGTCCGGGTCATGCTCGACATGAAGCTGGAGAAGTCCACGGGCACGGGGTGGGACTGCCAGACGCCCTCCAGGGTCACGCCTTCGATGAAGGCGCGCAGGGTCTCGGAGCGGACCTGGTCCGGGCGCACGGTCCGGCGGTGGCTCGGCTTGTCCGCCCCCTCGGCGCAGTCCTCGGTCAGGCCGCCGCCGATGTCCAGGACCACCAGGTCCATGGGCACCGGGAGCTCCAGCCGCCCGCCGGGGCAGGCCTCGCTGGCCCCGGAGGTGGTCGGGATCTCGGTCAGGATCTCCACGGCCTTCTCGTGGATGAACCGGGCGATGTCGTGCATGGTCCGGCACCCCTGGGGGGTGAAATTGTTTTCTTCCGGGTCGAGCAGGTAGAGGGGCTCGATGAGCTTGAGCATGCGCCGGAGCAGGCGGTACTCGTAGGTCTCCTCCATGCGGTCGCTCATGAAGTCGTGCATGCGCAGCTCGCGGACGAGCCCCTGGTAGACGGTCTTCTGCTCGGCGTCCAGGGTGACCACGTCGCCCTCCTTGAGGACCAGGGTGGCCCGGCTGGCGTTGAGCAACGCGGGGACCCGGTATTCGCGGGCGATGGTGGCCATGTGCCCGAGCGGCGAGCCAATGTCCGTGATCACGCCCGAGGCCTTGGGCAGGACCGCGGCGTACTGGGGCGAGGACAAGTGGGCCACCAGGATCGCGCCCACCGGGAATTCCTCCAAGTCGCGCCCTTCCCAGGCCACGAAGACCGGGCCCGAGGCCACGCCCTGCTGGGCCACGTCGCCCTCGCCGCTGAGGAGCACGGGATATCCCTTGAGCACGTCGCTCAGGGCCGGAGAATGCGGGTCGTCGCTCGCCTCGATGCGCAGGGGCCGGGACTGGAGCACGATGAGCGCCCCGGACGGTTCGAAGGCGAACTCGATGTCCTGGGGCTTCTTGAAATACTGTTCCAGCCGGATGGCCGTGTCGGCCAGCAGCCGGACCTCCTCGGGCGACAGGCTGGGCGCGTCGCGCAGGGCCTCGTCCACCGCCTCGGTGGACACGGACCCCTCGGCGCCGGGACGCAGGGCCGTGGGCTTGTGGGCCACGGCCTGCCGGATCAGGGCGTGTTCCGGCTCGCGGGAGACCAGGAAGCGGTCCACCTCCACCTCGCCGGAGACCACCGGGGAGCCGAGCCCCCAGGTGGCGGCGATTTCGATGCCGCTCTCGCCGCGCCGGACCGGGGACAGGGAGTAGACCACGCCGCTGGTCCGGGCCTCGACCATGGCCTGCACGGACACGGCCATGAAGACCTCGTTGGGCTTGAAGTCGTACTCGCGCCGGTACTCCATGGCCGCCGGAGAATAGGTGGAGGCCAGGACCTTGCGGTAGGCGTCGTGCAAATCCTCGGGCCGGACGTTCAGAAAGCTGTCGTACTGCCCGGCGAAGGACAGGTCGCCGTCCTCGCCCCAGGCCGAGCTGCGCACGGACAGGCGCAGATGGCCCTCGCCCGCCCCCCGGCGCAAAGCCTCCATCTCGCGGCCCATGGCACGGCGCACGCGCGGTGGGATGGACCCGGCCAGGATGCGCGAGCGGATCTTGCCCGAGGCCTCCTGCACGGTCATCTCGCCGCCGCGCCAGGCCCCTTCCAGGCGGACGATCTCGTCCTCGATGTCGTTGAGTTCCATGAACAGCCGGTAGGCCGAGGTGGTCACCGCGAAGCCGGACGGCACGGTCCCGGCCGAGGCCTTGTCGATGATGGCCAGCCGGGTGGACTTGGCCCCGGCCGCGTCCATGTCCTTGAGCCGGATATCCGAGAACGGCATGGCCATGACGTCGGGCAGCACCGGACGGCGCTCCAGCTCGCTCTCCAGCTTGTGGCGGATGTCGCGGAACGAGGCGTAGAGATCGGGATACCGGCCGGGAGCCATGGCGTCGAAGGCGTCGATGAGCTCCCGGACGGTATCCACGATGAACTGCTTGGACGTGCGCAGGTATTGCACGTCGAAGATGTAGTCTCCGCCGAGCTTGTCGTGCATGGAGGCGATGGCCGTGAGGATGCGGTTGTTCAACTCGAGCACCTGCTGGAACTGCCGGAACAGGGCGGCCAGGGAAATGCGTTCCCTGCGCCGCCTGCGCAGCAGCCTGGTGCGGATATGCTCAAACAACCCGAACATGGCCCGTACCTCCGCCCTAGTGGGCGCTCCCCCGTTCCTGGAAGACCAGGCTCATGAACAGCCCGGCCAGGATGGCGATGATCACGGCGGCCACCCCGTAGAGCAGCGAGTGGTCGAAGGCCAGCTTGGACAGGAAGGCGGGCAGGCCGGTCAGCCGGGTGTGCAGTTCCTCGGCGGCCATGTCCACGATCTTGCCGTCCTTCACGGCCAGGACCTCGACCCGGTACACGCCCTGGTGCATGGCCGAGGGGATGGACAGCTCGGCCCGGAAGGAACGCGTGCCCTCTCCCTCGCCGGTGTACTGGAGAATGCCGTTCTCCACCTCGTAGAAGCCGTCCTCTTCCATGAGCTTGATGAACTCGTCATAGATCCAGTCTTCGGTATCGCCCTTGACTGATTGGAAGGCAAGGTCCGAGTGTTCCCAGTTGACGTCGGACGCGCCGTCCGTGCCCACCAGGAAGACGTCGGGCACGCCCTTGATCTCCACCTCGCCGAGGTTCATCCAGAGCAGCCCCAGGGCCTTTCCCTTCTTCTTGAAGGCCTTGTCGCGCGGCTCCCCGAGCAGGCGGATGACAGCGGACGTGCCCTCGGGCACCGCGCCGGTAACGGTCAGCTTGGTGCCGTTGAAGCCGGTGCCGATGGTCACCAGGTTGGGCCGGATGGTCATGGATACCGGGGAGGCGGCCAGGGCCGGGCAGGCCAGGAACAGGGCGGCCAGCAGGGCCGCGCAGGTGTAAGCGAACTTATTCATGACTAGTGACCTCCGGCGATGGCCAGCAGCACGTCCGGCGTGACCAGCAGGTTGAGCAGCATCTTGACCATGACGGCCAGGACCAGGGTGGCCAGCAGGATCTTGAGCTGTTCGCCCTTGAGCTTGCGGCTGATGCGGGTGCCGAACTGCGCGCCCAGGGTGGAGCCGAGCAGGAGCAGGACCGCCAGGACGAAATCCACGGTGTGGTTGGTGTAGGACTGCAGGATGGTCACGTTGATGCAGGTGAACAGGATCTGGAACAGGCTGGTGCCGACGACCACGTGCATGGGCATGCGCAGCAGGTAGACCATGATCGGGACCATGATGAAGCCGCCGCCCACGCCCATGATGGCCGCGAGCACGCCCACCAGGACGCCGAGCACCAGGGGCATGAGCATGGACAGGCGCACCCCGGACTTGACGAAGTCGGTCTGGAAGGGAAGCTTTTCCATCATGATCGCGTAGCGCGACTTTTTGACCGGTTTGGCCGGCGCATGGGCCTCGGGGGCCTTCTTGCGCATGGACTGGATGGACTCGATGAACATGTAGGAGCCCACGCCGCCGAGCATGAGCACGTAGGTGATGTTGATCAGGAAGTCCGCGTTGCCCATGGCCCGCAGGACCTTGATGACCTGGACGCCGCCGAAGCCGCCGAGCACGCCGCCTATGAGCAGCAGGAAGCCCATCTTGAAGTCCACGTTGCCCAGCCGGTAGTGGGCCAGGCAGCCCGAGGTGGACGCGCCCACGATCTGGTTGGAATCGGAGGCCGCGGCCACGGTCGGCGGAATGCCGAACATGATCAGCAGCGGCGTCATCAAAAACCCGCCGCCGACACCGAAGATGCCGGAAAGCAGGCCGACGAACCCTCCCAGAGCGAACACCAGGAACACGTTGACGCTGTTCCCGGCGATGGGAAGATACATATGAAACATCGATACTCCTCCACTAGGTTGAATTCCATATTCAGGCCCAAGCCCGCGACCGGGCTGGACCCGAGCCGGCCTGCGCCGTCCGCCTCGCCCCCTAGGGAGACGGACTCACTTGCGCTTGCCGTGCGCGGACACCTTCTGGACAA
Source organism: Pseudodesulfovibrio karagichevae (assembly GCF_041414475.1). NCBI lineage: Bacteria > Pseudomonadati > Thermodesulfobacteriota > Desulfovibrionia > Desulfovibrionales > Desulfovibrionaceae > Pseudodesulfovibrio > Pseudodesulfovibrio karagichevae. The sequence goes on along the minus strand of NZ_JBGLYH010000011.1, from coordinate 53,384 downwards.
CCTCCACCTCGCAGCGGGTGGTGGTGTTCACCGCGTCGATCACCTTCATCAGTTTCAGGTAGAGTGATTGACGGCCCGACGGAGGGGCGCCGATGAAGAGCTTGGTCACGGCGTTCTCGCGGATGAACTTGGGGATCTCCTCCTCCATCCGGCCGCGGACCACGTAGTAATCGAGCCGGGTGCCTTCGGAACGTCCTTCGGCCAGAATCGATTCGAGCCGCTTCTCGGGCGAGCCTATCCACTCCTCGTCGTCCCCGGCCCCGCCGTCGAACTCCTCGTCCACCACCAGGAGGATGGAGACGTTGACGGCCATGCGCCGGGTCAGCCCCATGGCGTAGTACGCCAGCCACAGGCTCGATTCCGATTTGTCCACTACGATCAATACATTCTTCATTTTTTCCTTCCGTCGCCCCCTATGAGCAAGGCCGGTGCCAAGAGCGAATCGGAAGCGGAGACTTCAACACACCGATATATAAGGAATTTTATTTTCAGAGGTCACTGGCGGCTTCCATTTTGCCAGATTTTTTGTTTCAAAATGAAAAGCAATGTGCCCGACTAGGCCAATTCCGGGTGGGGCAATTGTGAAGGATGCAACAACATCATAACTATTTGTTATATATTAATTTCATCAAAATCTTGTCGCTGAAAACGGCGTTTTTTCGCCCAAAAAGTGATGTTTCATTCTGAAAAACCCGTCCCAATCTCAGCCGCTTTTGCCCACTTTTGCGGCCAAACGTGTTTCAAAATGAACAGGCGATGAAAAACGGCGGAAACGCGGGCGTGAAAAAACCGCATTTTTTCTTGAGAACAGGCGATAAAATGGGAGGCGACCCCGTCTCGACGGGGCGGCGAATCAGGGCGATACGGCGATGCGGAGGCGCGCCGGGACGGCGCTCCGGAGGGGGCGCGGGCGTGATCGGGGGGATGGCGGCCGGGCGCGGGGCCTGGCCGGGGAGCGGCTACTCTTCGTCCGTGTCCAGGCCGAACTTCTTGAGCCGCCGCCAGAGGGTGGTCCGGGGGATGCCCAGGATGGAGCTGGCCAGCCCCTTGTTGTTGCCCGTGGCTTCGAGCACGTGCTGGATGTGCCGTTTCTCGACCTCCTCCAGGGGAAGCAGGCCCGGGGTGCCGAGGTTGCTGAAGGTCAGGTTGAGCAGGTCGGGCGGCAGTTCGCGCAGGCCGATGACCTCGCCGTCGGCCAGGGCCACGGCGCGCTGGACGATGTTCTCCAGCTCGCGGACGTTCCCCGGATAGTTGTACTGGGTCAGGACCTCCATGGCCTGGGGCGAGATGGAGGCCACCCGCTTGCCGAACCGGGCGTTGAAGGTCTCGAGGAAGTGGCCGGCCAGCAGCGGGATGTCCTCGCGCCGCTCGGCCAGGGTGGGCAGGTAGATGCGGACCACGTTGAGACGGTAGAAGAGGTCCTCGCGGAATTGTCCGGCGGCCATGGCCTCCTGCAGGTCCCGGTTGGTGGCTGCGATGATGCGGATGTCCAGGTCGATGGGCTGGGTGCCGCCCACGCGCAGGATGCGCCGCTCCTGGAGGACGTGGAGCAGCTTGACCTGCATGTTCAGGGGCATCTCGCCGATCTCGTCCAGGAAGACCGTGCCGCCGTTGGCCGATTCGAGCAGCCCGATCTTGGTGGCCGTGGCCCCGGTGAAGGCGCCCTTCTCGTGGCCGAACAGCTCGCTCGAGATGAGCTCCTCGGTGAACCCGCCGCAGTTGAAGGACACGAAGGTCTTGTCCTTGCGCGCGGAGAGGTCGTGGATGGCCTTGGCCGCCCGCTCCTTGCCCGTGCCGGTGTCGGCCTGGAGCAGGACCGTGCAGTTGACCGGCGCGACCTTGCGGATCATGGCGAAGACGTCGAGCATGACCTGGCTGGCCCCGAGGAAGTCCTTGAGCGGCGGGACGTCGTCCAGGGCCGCCTTCAGCCGCCGGTTCTCCTCGCGCAGCTCCAGTTTCTCCAGCGCCTCGCGGGCCACGGCGCGGATCTCCTGGAGGCGGAAGGGCTTGACGATGTAGTTGGCCGCGCCCTTGGCCGTGGCCTCCACGGCCGAGGCGATGGACCCGTGCCCGGTGATGATCACGGCCTCCACGTTCTCGAACCCGGTCTTGACCGCCTCGAGGATCTCGATGCCGTCCATGTCCGGCAGCTTGAGGTCGATGAAGGCGAGCTGGAAGGGGGCCTCGGCCATGCGCGCCAGGAAATTGTGGCCCAGCCCGAAGGTCTCCACCTCGAAGCCGAGCTTGGTCAGCGCCCTGGCGACCATCTTGGCCGCCTGGGCCTCGTCGTCGATGACCGCCGCGCGGAACAGGCTCATGCCGCCTCTCCGTCGGCCAGAACCGGCAGGCACACGGTGAAGGTCGTGCCCTCGCCCTCCCGGCTCTGCACGTCGATGGACCCGCCGTGCTTCTTGAGGATGCCGTAGATGATGGACAACCCGAGGCCGGTGCCCTTGCCCACCGGCTTGGTGGTGAAGAAGGGGTCGAAGATGCGGCTCAGGGTGTCCTTGTCCATGCCGCAGCCGGTGTCGGCCACGTCCACGCAGAGGCTTTCGCCGTCGGACCGGGCCGCGACCTTGAGAGTCCCGCCCTTTTCCATGGCCTGATCCGCGTTGAGAAAGAGGTTGATGAAGACCTGCTGCAGGTAGTGCATGTCGCCGTGGATGTCCGGCAGGTCGTCGGGCAGGTCCGTCTCGACCTTGATCCCGTTCAGGGAGAGCTGGTTGCCCACCAGCTTGAGGGTCTGGCGGACCACGTTGGCCATGGACAGCCGGGCCAGGGGGCGCTCCTCCTCGCGCGAGAAGTCGAGTAGGTTGCGGACCACCTCGGAGGCCCGGCCGGTCTCGTTGATGATGTCGCCGAGCAGTTCGCGGACCTCCTCCTCGGGCAGGTCGTCGAGCTCTTCGAGCAGGGTGTCGGCGGTCAGGGAGACGTTGTTCAGCGGGTTGTTCAACTCGTGGGCAATGCCCGAGGTCAGGGTGCCGATGGAGACCAGCTTGCGGGCCTCGATGAGCTGCTCCTGGCGCTCGTCCAGCTGGGCGGCCATGGATTGGAAGGCCGAGCGCATCATCACCGAGATGGGGTCTTCGCTGGTCAGGTGCTGGATGGCCTCGTAGTCCCCCTTGGCCACGCCGTCGGCGGCCCGCTGCACGTAGTTGAGCCGCCCGAGCACCTTGCGCGCCTGCCAGAAGTAGACCGAGGTGATCAGGATCAGGATCAGGGAGCTGGCGGCCAGGGGCATGAACAGGATGCGGTTCAGGGCGTCGTGGATGGTCTGCTTCTTCTTCTTGAGCAGGGCCTGGGCGGCCTCCACCAGCCGGGTGCCGTGCTGCCGGGTGCTGTCGGCCACGCTCTTGTCGCCGTTGGCCAGAGAGTGCAGCAGCCTGCGGTATTCGGTGATGTCGTCGAGCACGCCGTCATAGGTCCCCCGGCCCAGAATCTCGACGATCTGGGGCCGGAGCAGGGTTACGGTGTGCTCGGCGCGGTCCAGGTAGACCAGGGCCTCGCCCAGGCTGCCCGGCTCGGGGTAGAACATGAAGTTCTTCTCGTAGCGCCGGGTCTCCAGGATGTCGGAGACCACGTCGTGGAACTCGTCCATGATGATCAGCCGCTCGCGGAAGGCCACGATGTTCCACCAGTACATGCCCATGGTCAGAAGCATGAACAGGACAAAGGCGAGGACCACCAGGAGGACTTTGATCTTCAATGACTGCATACGGGCTCCGAAGTTTACCGGGGGGGCCCGGCGGCGCGTCCGCCCCGATCGGACGGGGAGGCGCCGGGCGCAGACCGTACCTTCGCCCCAAACCGGGGTAAAAATCAACTTCCGTCCCGGCCCCCCGCGAAAAGCCGGGTCATTGCGACCCGGCTTTTTTTTGCGTTTGGGTCATTAGGCCTCGGAATGGCGGGCCTGCGCGCGGCCCGGGAACAGTGTTTTACCCAACCCGTAAAATTTCATGCATTTTTTACAACCGATCAATTTTGCACGGCTAGTATTATGCCCAAATCATGCACGAAATGGTCCGCCGAAGCCTGTTCGGAAACGCTGGTCCCGGAATTGCTCATAAGGGGGCATGCGGTTCAATGCGAAAACACAACAGGAGGCTTCTGTGAACACCATCAAGGCAACGGACCATACATCGGTTGAAGAGACGGCCGCCGATAGCGTGGCGGTCAAGAAGGAAACGCCACCGTCCAAGGGCAAGGGGATATCGCGGCGCAAGATGCTCGGGTTCCTGGGCATCCAGGTCGTGGCCGGGACCCTGGCCGGTGCTGCCCTCGCCGCCCCGAAGAATTTCAATCCCAAGCACTACAACCGGGGGATCACGCCGGACCAGCTGCCCGCCACCCGGGCCTGGCTGGTCACCGATCCGACCACCTGCGTGGGCTGCCGGACCTGCGAGATCGTCTGCTCGCTGGGCCACGACGACATCTGCCGGCCGGCGTTGTCCCGAATACACACCACCTACGACCCCCAGCACCGGCTGGCCAAGCTGGCGGTCATGCCCGACGTCTGCCGCCAGTGCAACATGGCCGACTGCTACCTGGCCTGCGAGTACGACGCCCTGATCCTCGACCCCAAGACCGGGGCGCGGATCATCGACCCGGCCAAGTGCGAGGGATGCGGCGAATGCTTCGCGGCCTGCCCCTACGACATGATCGTGGAGAACGAGGAGAAGAGCGTCTTCTCCAAGTGCGACCTCTGCGGCGGCGACCCCCTGTGCGTCAAGTACTGCCCGGCGGACGCGCTGAAGTTCATCGAGCTCGGTTAATCACATTATGCAAGGAGACGGCACTATGTACGGATGGGCTGGAAAGATATTGCGAATCAACCTGGACGACGGCTCCGTCACCACGGAAGACACGTTCAAGTACCTGGAATACACAGGCGGCATCGGTTTCGGCTACAAGGTCATCTTCGACGAGGCCCCCATGGCCGGGCCCTTCGACCCCGAGAACCGGATCGTCTTCGCCGTGGGCCCGCTGACGGGCTCCCTGGCGCCCTCCTCCGGGCGCTCCGAGGTCATCTCGATCTCGCCCCACGTCTACGCCCCCAAGTCCAAGAAGCCCCTGGTGACCCGCAGCGGCTTCGGCGGCTACTGGGGCGCGGAATTGAAGTTCGCCGGATACGACGCTCTCGTGGTCCGGGGAAAGGCCAAAAAGCCCGTGTTCATCAACGTGGTCAACGACGAGGTGACCATCGAGGACGCCAGCGCCATGTGGGGCAAGGACACCTTCGAGGTCCAGGACATGATAAAGGCCAAGACCGGGGACGAAAAGACGCAGATCGCGGTCATCGGCCCCTCGGGCGAAAACCTGGTGCGCATCTCGCCGATCATCCACCGCATCGGCAACGCGGCGGGCCAGGGCGGCTTCGGCGCGGTCATGGGGTCCAAGAACCTCAAGGCCATCGCCATCCGGGGCACCAAGGGCGTGCAGGTCGCGGACAAGAAGAACCTGATCAAGTACGTCAAGAGCGTGCGCGAATTCCAGCCCGGCCCCCTGGGCTCCACCCCGCTGTCCCACGGCCCGCTGAGCTGGACCGAGAAGCACATCGACCCCAAGGACATCAACAAGCAGGCCCTGCGCTTCGACCAGACCGAGAGCTGCGCGCCGTGGCTGAACAAGTACCACGTCAAGTCACAGTCCTGCTATTCCTGCCCCCAGGGCTGCTACTCGTACATGAACGTGGACGGCATGGGCGGCGGCGCGGTCAGCTGCACCCAGTGGTTCTACTCCTGGCTGGGCAACCGCGACAAGACCACCTTCCTGGCCAACCAGCTGGCCAACAAGCTCGGCGTGGACACCTTCGAGATGTTCCCCATGATCCAGTTCGTCTGGTTCCTGCAGGACGAGAAGGTGGACGGCAAGTCGCTGCTCGACCACATGTACGACAGGAAGCTGGTCAGCGCCGAGATCAAGAAGGAGCTGGAAAACGGCCACTACACCCCCGACGGCGTCCTCGGTTCCGGCGGGCTGGAAACCCTGATGAACATCATCGCCTACCGCACCGGCTACCTGGGCGACGCCCTGGCCGAGGGATTCTGCCGGGCGATGTACAATATCGCCGCCAAGTTCGAGTCCCTGGGCATGCCCGAGGTGGCCCGGCACGTCACCCGCTTCGAGGACATGGAGGGCATCATGGGCGGCGTCGTGGGCGGCAACGGCGGCTGGGGCATGTCGGCCCACTACGACCCGCGCACCTTCGGCTACTACTGGGCGGTCAACTTCGCGGTGGAGAACCGCGACCCCAACCGCCACTCCATGACCAACCTGGTGGAGTGGACCGGCCTGACCTTCGAACAGGCCATGCCCGTGGCCATCAACCACTGGGGCCGGGACATCGCCGAAAACGCGCTCAACGACCTGCACCGGGAACGCGACGTGTCGCTGACCTGGAACGGCGACAAGTCCGCCAAGGCCAACGCCTACCTGGGCCAGTTCATCCACTACCGGGGCTGCGTCAAGGACAGCCTCACGGTCTGCGACTGGGTCTTCCCGATCATGACCAGCGGCCGCAAGGACCGCGACTACTCCGGCGACATCTCGGTGGAGTACAAGCTCTTCGAGCTGGTCACCGGCCAGAAGATGACCCAGAAGACCCTGGACGACAAGGCCGCCCGGATATGGGTCCTGCACCGGCTGCTGACCGCCATGGAATGGGGCGGGGGCCGCAGGGTCAACCTGCGCGAGGAGCACGACCAGCTGCCCGAGCACTTCTTCGCGCCTGTGGAGTCGCGGCTGCTGCCGCCCTTCCCCCCGGCCGAGCCGCCGCACCCCCCGCTGATCCGGGAGAACTTCGAGGCCGTCAAGGACGAGTACTACAAGCTGATGGAGTGGGACGAAAAGACCGGCATGCCCACCAGGCGGCTCATGAAGCGCCTGGGCATGGACAAGGAGCTGGCCCGCTTCGAGAAGGAGGCCTTCGCCCTGCCGGCGTAACGCCGCAATCGTTCCTGGTTCACCTCCGTGACAGGGGCGTCCAACAAACCCCGGCTCCCTCACCGTCCTTCCCGGGGGAGCCGGGGCACACCCCTTTGAAGAAACGCAACACACAAGACGACAAGGAGAGGAAGGATGAAGGTACTGCTGCTGACTCCGCCCGCGCCCAGGCTGCGCAACCCGGCCACGGCCGAGGAGGACCTGCTCCCGCCCCGGACCTGGGTGCCGCTGGGCATCGCCTACCTGACCAGCGCCCTGCGGGGGCACGGCGTGGAGACCGCGTTCGCCGACCTGCACGACCACTCCTGGCCCCGCGCGGCCGCCCTGCTGCGGCGCGAGCGGCCGGACGTGGTCGGCATCAGCTGCTTCACCCTGGGCCGGGCCAACGCCCTGCGCCTGGCCACCGAGGCGCGGCGGGTCCTGCCGGACGCGCATATCGTCATGGGCGGGCCGCACGCCACCTTCTTCCCGGAGCACATGCTGGCCAACCCGGCCGTGGACGTGGTCGCCCTGGGCGAGGGCGAGGAGACCATCGTCGAACTGGCAGCCCGCTTCGAGGAGGGCGGCGGGCTCGAGGACATCCCCGGCCTGGCCCTGCGCTCGGCGGACGGCGTGTTCCGCACCCCGCCGAGGGAGCGGTCCACGGATCTCGACCACCTCGCCTTCCCGGCCTACGACGCCTTCGACCTCGCCCGCTACAGGTCCCCGGAGATCCCGGAGCAGTACCGCTCCCTGATTGGGACCCACCTGCTCAGCTCGCGCGGCTGCCCGTTCCACTGCGGCTTCTGCTCGGTGAACCGGTTCTTCGAGGGCCGCTGGGCAAAGCGCTCGCCCCGGAACGTGGCCGACGAGATCGAGCGCCTCATCGAGGACCTGCACGTCCGCCACCTGTACTTCTCCGACGACCTGTTCACCCTGGACCGACAGCGCATCCTCGCCCTGTGCCGCGAGATCATCGTACGCAAGCTGCACTTCGTGTGGATGGCCGAGACCCGCGTGGACCTGGTGGACGAGGAGCTGCTGGGCTGGATGTACAAGGCCGGGTGCTACCGCATCTACTACGGGGTGGAGTCCGGCAGCCCGCGCGTGCTCAAGGCCGCGGGCAAGGGGTTCTCCGTGGAGCAGGTCCGCCGGGCCTTCGTCATGACCCACGAGGCGGGCATCGAGCCGTGCTGCTTCCTGATGGTCGGCAACCCCGGCGAGAACCCGGAGACCATCGGCGAAACCGTGGCGCTCATCCACGCGATCCGCCCGGCGACCATGCCCATCCTGGGCATCAACACCCTGCTCCCGGCATCGGACCAGTACGACCGCGCCAAGGCGGCCGGGCTGATCAGCGACGACTACTGGCTCGGGACGGCCCCGCCGCCGCCCTACACCCTGGAGCACGACGTGGACGACCTGATCTACCTTCAGATGCTCCTGACCCGGGGCATCGCCCCGGAACTCTTCGAACAGATGCGCGCCATGGGCTTCGACGAGAAATACTTTCTCATGCGCCGCATGGCCAAGGGGCTGATGGACCGCGTCTGAAAACGGCCGGAATATCGCGGCAACATGCCTAGGGAAATGAAATTATCACGGCAAGCACCTTGATAGGGGATGGGCTAGACGATATAACCGTACCAAAGGATAACACCGTGGACATATTCAAGTTCGCCATACCGGAAGTGATTTTCGGCAGGGGAAGCCTGCAGTACGCCAGTATCTGCGCCAAACGGCTGGGCGCGTCCAAGATATTCGTGGTCTCCGACTCCGGCGTGGAGGAGGCGGGCTGGGTGGACGCCCTGTTCGACATCCTGCGCCAGGAAAATCTCGATTTCGTCTATTTCAACGACGTGGTCCCCAACCCGCGCGATTTCCAGGTCCACAACGGCGCGGAACTCTACCGCCGGGAAGAGGCCGACGTGGTCATGGCCCTGGGCGGGGGCAGCCCCATGGACGCGGCCAAGGGCATCGCCCTGATCGTCAGCAACGGGGGCGCCATCGCCGACTACGAGGGGGCCAACCTGGTGCGCAGCCCCCTGCCGCCCATGGTCTTCATCCCCACCACCATGGGCAGCGAGTCGAACATCTCCCAGTTCACGGTGATCACGGACGTGGAGCGGCGGGTCAAAATGACCGTCATCAGCCGGACCCTGGTCCCGAACATCTCCATCACCGACCCGCTCCTGCTCAAGACCCTGACCCGCGAGCAGATCATCCCGCCGCTGTTCGACTCCCTGGCCCACGCCGTGGAGTCCTACGTCTCGCCCATCGCCAACACCTTCACCGAGTCGCTGAGCCTCAAGGGGCTGGACCTGCTCATGAAGCACATCCGCCCGGCCCTGGAGCGGCGCGGGCTGGACGACCTCGAACAGCTGGCCATCGCCGGAACCTCGTCCGGCATGGCCTTCACCAACGCCAGCGTGGGGCTCGGGCACGCCCTGGCCCACGCCCTGGGCGGCATGCACGACGTGGTCCACGGCGTGGCCCACTCCCTGCTCCTGCCCAGCGTCATGCGCTACAACCTTCCGGTCTGCGAGGCCAAGATGGCCAAGATGGGCGAGGTCATCACCGGCAAGCGGCTCAGGACCGACGAGGCCACGGCCCTGGCGGGCATCGAGGCCCTGGAACGGCTGCGCGAGGAGATCGGCATCCCCTGCCGCCTGCGCGAAATCCTGCCGGAGCGGACCATGCTGCCCCAGGCGAGCCACAACGCGGTCAAGGACATCTGCCTCTTGACCAACCCCCGGCCGGCGGACTGGAAGGACATCCTGAACATCTACTACGAGATGTGGTGACATGACCAAAGAGAACGGCAGCGGCGGACCCGCCGGGCGCGCGAGCCTCAACGACATCATCGGCATCGAGTCCATCAAGCTCGGGTTCTTCAAGGAGGTCCAGAAGACCATCAACGAGCTCAAGGCCTCGAACAGCGAGCTCGAACGCAAGCGGCGCGACGTCCAGGACATCCTCAACGGGATTCCCGACGTGGTGGCCGTGGTCTCGCCGGACTATCTCGTGCTCTCGGTCAACAGCGCCTTTTCCGAGACCTACGGCGACCGCGACCCCATCGGCCTGCCCTGCTACCAGGTCTTCAAAGGCGGCAGGCGGCCGTGCTCCCCCTGCCCGCTGGTCATGGCCCGCGAGGAGGGCCGCAAGGTCTGCCGCCAGCTGCAGATCATGAACGTGGACGGCGAGAACCGGCAGATCGAGTGCTCGGCCGCGCTCATGCCGGGCACCGGGGACACGCCGGGCAAGGTCCTGCTCCTGCACCGCGACGTGACCGTGGAGAAGCAGTATCAGGCCAAGTATTTCCAGGCCGAGCGCATGGCCACCGTGGGCGTGCTGGCCGAGGGCGTGGCCCACGAGATCAACAACCCCCTGACCTCCATCTCGGGGTTCGCCGAGGCCCTGTCCGGACACCTGGGCCGCCTGGAGGCCTGCCTCAAGGACGACGAGTCGTGCGGGGACCTGCTCGGGACCTTCGAGGAGTACCTCGACATCGTGCTCCAGGAGTGCCGCCGCTGCTCGGAGATCGTCCAGAACCTGCTCAGCTTCGGCCACCGCGACGTGCGCGCCATGGCCATAGTCAACATCAACAACATCATCCTCAACTGCCTGAAGCTGCTCCATCCCCGGCTGTCCGCCCTGCCCTCCGGGATCATCCGGCTCTCCCTGTCCGAGGAGGAGCCGTGCGTCATGGGCCACCCCGGCGAGCTGATGCAGGTGGCCCTGAACCTGATCCTCAACGCCCTGTACGAGGTGCGCGACATCGGGACCATCGACATCTCCACCCGCGTGGCCGGGAGCATGGTCCTGCTGCGGGTCTCGGACACGGGCGGGGGCATCGCCCCGGAGAACATCGACAAGCTCTTCGAGCCGTTCTTCACCACCAAGCCCGCCGGCCAGGGCATCGGCATCGGCCTGTCCACCTGCTACAACATCATCATGAAGCACGGCGGCGAGATCACCGCCTCGAGCGAGCCCGGCGAGGGCGCGGTCTTCGAGGTCATCCTGCCCCTGCTCGAGGAGTAGTGAAGCCATGGCGAACCCCGAGACCAACCGCGTCCTGGTGGTGGACGACGAACCCTTCATCCGCAAGCTGGCCGAACGCGAACTGGCCCGGCCCGGCCGGGAGGTGACCACCGCGGCCACGGCGGCCCAGGCCACGCGCATGGTCAAGCGGGGCGGCTTCGACGTCATTCTGCTGGACGTCCGCCTGCCCGACGGCAACGGCAACCGGCTCCTGGAGCACTTCCGGGAGACCCTGCCCGACGTCGAGGTGATCATGATCACCGGCTACACCGAAGTGGCCAGCGCGGTGGAGGCCATGAAGGCCGGGGCCTACGACTACGTGACCAAGCCCTTTTCCCTGGACCGCATCAACCTGCTCATCGACCGGGCCTACCAGCGCCGGGTCATGCAGCGGGAGCTGCGCAGGCTGCGCATGAACAAGGGCGGCAAACCCAGGCAGCAGATCATCGGGACCTCGGCCGCCATGCGCCAGGTCGGCTTCTTGATCGACAAGGTCGCGCCCACGGACGCGCCGGTGCTGATCACCGGCGAGAGCGGCGTGGGCAAGAACGTGGTGGTCAATGTCCTGCACGGCCGCAGTTCCCGGGCGGACATGCCGCTCATCGTCAAGAACTGCGGCGCGTTCAACAAGGAATTGCTGCGCAGCGAACTGTTCGGCTACTGCAAGGGCGCGTTCACCGGGGCCGACACCTCCCAGGAAGGCGTCCTGGCCCAGGCGGACAAGGGCACCCTGTTCTTCGACGAGGTGGGAGAGTTGCCGCTGGAGGTCCAGGCCAGCCTGCTGCGCGTCTTCGAATCCCAGCGGTACCGCCGGGTGGGCGACCGCGAGGAGCGCGGCGTGGACGTGCGCTTCCTGTTCGCCACCAACCGCGACCTGGCCAGGGAGGTGGAGGCGGGCCGCTTCCACGAGGCCCTGTACCACCGCCTGAACGTCTTCAGCATCGACATCCCGCCCCTGCGGGAGCGCAAGGAGGACATCCCCCTGCTCGTGGCCCACTTCCTGGAGAACCTCTACCCGGACCGGCCGCCCTACCGTCTGTCCAAGCGCGCCGGGCAGAGCATGATCGCCTACGACTGGCCCGGCAACGTCCGCGAACTGCGCAACGTCATCGAGCGCGGCATCATCCTGGCCGAGAACGACCTGATCACCACCAAGTGCCTGCCCTCGGACATCGCCCGCTCCCTGGAGGAATGCGAGAACTGCGCCCCGCTGCCCACCCTGGAGCAGCAGGAGAAGCGCTACATCCTGCGGGTCATGGAGCACGTGAACCATAACCGCACCCAGGCCGCGCGCATCCTTGGCATCGGGCGCAAGACCCTGTACCGCAAGCTGCTCGCCTTCGAGGAGAGCTAGGCCCGGGGCCGGGGTCAGTATTCCCCGGCCGACAGGTCCACGCCGAAGGCCTGCCACTGGGCGTCGGCCAGGGCGGTGGCCTTCTCGACCAGCTCCGCCTCCCACGGCTCCAGGACCAGGGTCTCGGCCACCAGCTGCCAGATGTACTTCACCTCGTACTTGTAGTCCGTGTAGTACTTGGGCAGCCGCTTCATGATCTGGTCGCGGCAGTTGGAGCAGCCGACCACGACCACGTCGGCCCCGGTCCGTTTGATCTGCTCGAACTTGTGCCGCCCGTGCCAGGCGGACTGGTCGTCGAACGGGGCGGGCCACATGCCGCCGCCCGCGCCGCAGCAGTAGTTCAGCCCCCGATTGGGGGTCATGTCCACGAAGTCGTCCACGCACTGGGCGATGATCCAGCGCGGCTCCTCAAAGTACCCCCTGCCGAAGTGGCGCTGGAGCTCCCGGCCGTGTTTACAGGAGTCGTGCCAGGTGAACCGCCTGCCCGCGTTGACCGACTTGTCCAGCCGGATGCGGCCCTCCCGGATGATCCCGACCAGGTAGTCGTAGAGGTAGGTGAAGCCGACCTCGTTGTTCGGGTCCTCGAGCACGCAGGCCTCCATGCCCTTGCGGCAGCCGTAGGACCCGCCGCCGCAGTCGGGCATGATCATGCGCTCGATGTTGAACTTGTGCATGTAGTCGATCTTGCGCTTGGCCAGGAACTTGTTGGCCGCGTAGTTGCCGGTGAACAGGGCCCAGTCCACGGCCTCCCACCCCTCCGAGGGCACGGTCCAATCCTCGCGGGCCGCGTAGAAGACCTTCCACCACCAGAACTGGTCCTCGAAGTCGCCGTAGACCTCCTTGGAATTGGGGAAGAAGAGGATTTTGGCGTCCTGCTTGTCCACGGGCACATAGAAGCCGGGGCATTCCTCGGCCAGTTCGTTCCCCAGGTCGGCCATGCCCTCCAGGTACTCCCCGCGGGCGATGGCCAGGTTGTTGCCCGTGTCCACGTTGTTCTGCATGCCCTTGTGCAGGGAGCCGGGGACCTTGTCCCGCTCGCGCAGACTTTTCATGTGGGCCATGACCGCCGGGATGTCGATGTCCATGGGGCACGAATAGGCGCACCGCCCGCAGCCGGTGCACACCCACGGGAAGTCGGAAGCCACCACCTCGTCGACCATGCCGTAGGCGAGCATGCGCATGACCTTGCGGATGTCCCACTCCTCCATGCCCGGGGTGGCGGTCACCGGGCACCCGTTGGAGCAGGTGCCGCAGGCCAGGCAGGCGCTGAAATCGAACTTGTTGAGAAACTCCCTGACTTCCACGTCCAGGGGCTTGGGCATAACCGTCATGGCTCACTCCTTTCGCATCGCTTGGCGCGCGAGCGCGCCGGACATTCCGGGGACGGCCGTCCGCCCCCGGAACCGATTCCGTTCAACGTCGGATCAGGCCAGGGCCTCGGCCTGGACCACCTGGCCGGCCTGGTCGTACATCAGACCGCAACGCAGGTCGAAGTGCCGGTTGATGCTCATGGTCGGACACGGCGCGTTCAGGGCCACCTGGGTCACGGTGGAGCCCAGGAAGGCCTTTTCCGGGTCGCGCTCCTTGGAGTGGTGGGCCATGATCAGCAGGTCCGCGTCGCCCTGGCGGGCCGTGCGCAGGATCTCCATGGCCGGTTCGCCCATCTCGGCCCGGAAGGAGCACCCGGCAATGCCGTCCAGCCGCTTGCCGTAGGAGCCCTCCAGCCGGGTCAGGCACTCGCCGCGCCCCTGGCCCCCGGGCTCGCTGACGTGCATGACAACCAGGTTGGCCTTGTACTGGCGGGCCATCTGGCCGCCGTAGGCCACGGCGCATTCGGCCTGGTCCGAGAAGTCCGTGGCCACCACGATGTTGGTGAACAGCGGCTCCTTGCAGGCCACGTCCTTGTGCACGATCATGACCGGGCACCGGGCGCGCTGGCTGACGCGCTCCAGCGTGCTGCCCGCCATGCCCCACATCTTGGAGCGCCGCTCCTCGTATTCCTGGGTGTGCGGGCCCATGACGATGAGGTCCGTGTTCTTGGACCGGGCCAGGCGCAGCAGCTCGTTGTGCGGGATGCCCGGCACGACCACGATCTGCGCGCTCGGCAGGTTGCCCAGGTATTCGTCGTACATTTCGCGTATCTTGCCGCCCAACTGGTCGGTCTCGCCCGAGGGCGCGAGGTGCTCGATGGAGCCCCAGCCCTGCTCCATGCCGGCCACGTGGACCAGGTAGAGCTTGGACTCGAACTTGGCGGCGAACTCGGCCGCGGCCTTGACCGCACAGGCATCGATGCCGGTGGGCGTGACGCCCACGATGATGTCCTTAAACATGACTAGCCCCCTTTCCTTTCTGGTTTATCCGTTCAAACCCGCTGTTTCCTCGTCTTCGGCGGGCGCGGGCTCGGCCCACGCCCTGGTTGCAATGCCCCGCCTGACCGCCGGAGTCATGGTCAGGTTGGCCGAGAGCCGCATGTCCTTCTCGGACAATCCCATGGCCAGCCCCATGAGCTGGGTCAGGTAGAGCACGGGCACGCCCCGGCCGCCCGCCTTGCGCGCCTTGGCCTGGTACGCCTCCAGGTTCATCTGGCACAGCGGGCAGACCGTGACGATGGCGTCGGCCCCGGCCGCGTCGTTCAGGATAGCGGCCACGGACCGGATGGCCACTTCGGGGTGGCCCATCATCAGCGAGGCCCCGCAGCAGCGGTTGGCCATGTCCCAATGATGGACCTCGCCGCCCATGGCCTCGATGAACGGCTCCATGGAGACCGGTCTGCCCGGCTCGTCAAAGACCGGATAGGGCCGCAGTATCTGGCAGCCGTAGTACGGCGCGATCTTCATGCCCTGGAGTCCGTCGGTGATCTTCTGCTCCACGATCTTGGCGCCGACCTCGTTCTTGAGCACGTCGAGCAGGTGGCGGACCTTGACCTCGCCCCGGTAGTGCAGGCCGGACGCGGCCAGGACCTCGTTGACCCGCCCGTGCAGATGGCGGTCGCCGATCACCTCGCGGTTGACTTTGAGCAGGTTGAGATAGCAGGCCGAGCACGGCGCGAGCACCTCGGTGATGCCCTCCCCCGCCATCTCCTGCTCCACGATGGCCAGGTTGCGCGCGGGCAGGGCGTAATTCATGAGCTTGCTGACAGGTTCGGCCGCGCTGGCCCCGCAGCAGGTCCAGTCCGGGATCTCGACCAGATCAACGCCGAGCCGCTCCATGACCAGCCGGGTGGACACGTCGAACTCGCGCGCGCTCTCGGTCAGCGAACATCCGGGATAGTATGCGTACTTCATGACAACCCCTCCATTTCACGGGCCTTGGCGAACAGGGGCCTGAGCACCCCGCCCCGGCCCCGGCCCGGCAGGTGCACCTTGCCCTTGCCGAGCATGCGCACGCCCAGCGGGACATAGGAGAGCGGCAGCATGGGGTCGCGGGCCTTGAGGAAGTACCGCTGCATCATGCTCATCTCCTGGACCCGGCCGTGGGCCTCCACGTCGTCCATGAAGGCGGCGTAGAAGGCCTGGTTCCTCCGTGCGGTCGGGCCGCCCTCGATCCCGGCCAGCCGCTTCAGGGCGGCCATGGCCGAGGTCAGCTTCAGGCCGCGCGGGCAGCGCAGCGTGCACATGTAGCAGGCCGAGCACATCCAGAAGGTCTTGCTCGACAAAATCTCGTCGAGCATGCCGAACTGGATCATCCGCCACATGGCCCGGGGGGTGATGTCCATGGCGTGCCAGTTGGGGCAGGACGCCGTGCAGGTGCCGCACTGCATGCACGCCCCCACGGTCTCCCGCAGCTCCTTGAGCACCATCTGGTCGGCCTCCGGGGCCGGGCTCCACGTTTCCCTGACTGCTTGGTTCATGATCCGTCACTCCTTGGCAATGTGTTGCCCGGCCCTAGGCCGGTTCCTCCAGGGCCGCGTCGATGACCGACAGCATCGGCCCGTCGTGGAACCCCTTGAGCACGGTGGCGCTGTTGGGGCAGACCGCCGCGCACGCGCCGCACCCCTGGCAGAGGATCTCGTCCACGATGATCTTCTCCTCGGCCATGTCCACGCTCCTGGCCCCGTACGGACAGGCGCTGACGCAGGCCTGGCACAGGGAGCACAGGGAGTCGCGCACCGTGGCCACCACGGTCTCGCGGGCGATCTTCTCGGCGTTGAGGATGCGCAGGGCGCGCTGGGCGGCCGCCTTGGCCGAGGCCACGGTCTCGCGCATGCGCCGGGGCCCCAGGGCGATGCCGCATAGGTAGATGCCCTGCTTGAGGAAATCCACGGGCCGCCACTTGAAGTCCGCCTCGCGGTAGAAGCCGTCCCCGTCGATCTCCACGTCGAAGACCTCGAGCAGGTCCTCCACGTCGTTGGGCTCGATGCCGCTGGCCAGCGACAGGATGTCCGGCCGCAGCTCGATCTGGCTGCGCAGGATGGGATCATACCCCCGGACCACGGGCTTGCCGTCCTCGAAGGTCACCTGGGGCGAGGTCAGGTCGTCGTAGCGGATGAAGATGGCCCCGGCCTTGCGCGCCTTCGTGTAGTAGGTCTCCAGGAACCCCTGGGTCATGATGTCCCGGTAGAAGACGTAGACGGGCAGGTCCGGGTTGCGCTCCTTGAGGGCGAGCACGTTCTTGAGCATCTCCGGGCAGCAGACCTTGCTGCAATAGGTCCTGTCCTCGCCCTCGTTGCGCCAGCACTGGATCATGACCACGGACGACAACGCCTTGGCGTCGAGCTGGCCGGTGGCCAGCTGCTCCTCCAGGGTCAAGTGGGTCATGACCGCCTTGTGCACGCACAGCCCGGACTCGTAGACCTTGGCCTCGTGGCCGCCGGTGGCCAGGATGGTCACCCCGTGTTCCAGGGGGAAGACCCCCCTGGGGCTGGCGATGGCCGAGCGGAAATGGCCCGCGCTGCCCCTGGAGAGAACCACCCGCGCCTCCTTGAAGACCTTGATGTTCGGGTGCTTCTCCACCTGGGCGATGAGCTCCTCCATGTAGGCGCGCGGGTCCGTGCCGTCCAGCTGGGTGTGCAGCCGCATGGCCGTGCCGCCGAGCGCCTCCTCGGCCTCCACCAGGCAGACCCCGTACCCCTGGTCCGCGATGGACATGGCCGCGACCATGCCCGCCAGGCCGCCGCCGACCACCAGGGCCGAGCGGACGACGTCCACGGTCACGGCCGGGCCGGACGGGTCCGCGCCCTGCAACCGCGCCACGGCCGTGGCCAGGGAGGAATATATCTTGCGCTCGATGCGCCCGTCCCCGTCCCCGCCCACGGTGGCGGTGTAGATGTCGACCACGTCCATGAGCGCGGGGTTCAGGCCGATGGTCCGGCCCAGTTCCTTGAGCCTCGGGATGTAGGCGTACGGCATGCACGCCCCGATGAGGATACGATTGGGCTTGAACTCCCGGGCCGCGTCCTCGATGTCCTTCCACCCCTGCGGGGTGCAGGCGCTGCCCACGCTCATGACCTTGCAGACCGAGTGGACCCGCTGCATGCGCCCGGCCAGGCTGTCCAGGTCCACGGCCTGCTCCAGGGTCGGACAGGAGGTGCAGATGGTCACCAATGTCCGCGCCGGGTCCCTGGACACGTCCGGGTATTCCGGCTCGGACTCGGACTCGATCCCGGCCAGGACGTCATAGGCCTTGATGATCCTGGACGCGGCCTGGGCCGCGGCCCCGGCATGGATGACCGACTCGGAGATGTCGCGGGGCTCGCCGCAGGCCCCGGCCGCGAACACGCCCACGCGGCTGGTCCGCTCGGGCCGGTACGGCAGGGTATCCACGAAGCCCCACTCGTTGAGATCCACGCCCATGGTCAGGGCGAACTTGTCCATGCCCCTGGGCGGCCGCGCCCCGGCGGCCAGGACGACCATGTCGAACTCCTCGGCGATCAGTTCGCCCGCGTCGGTCAGGTACTCCAGCTTGAGCCCCTTGCCGTCGTCGGCGGGCTGGACGGCGTGGGGACGGCTGCGCACGAAGCGCACGCCGTGCTCCTTCTCCGCGCTGGTCCGGTAACGCTGGTACTCCTTGCCCGAAGTACGCATGTCCATGTAGAAGATGGACGTTTCCACCTCGCCGTCCGTGGCCTTCTTGGCCAGCAGCGCCTCCTTGATGGAGAACATGCAGCACACCCCGGAACAGAAGTCCGCGTTCTTGTGCACGTCGCGCGAGCCCACGCACTGGATCCAGGCGATGCGTTTGACAGGCTGGCCGTCGGGCCGCCGCAGCTCGCCGCCGGTGGGCCCGGTGCCCGAGAGCAGCCGCTCGAACTCCACGGCGGTAAGCACGCCGGGGTGGTTGTACGCCCAGATGTCCGCCCCGCCCTCGGGGTCCATGTTCGGGTTGTAGCAGTCGAAGCCCCCGGCCAGGACCACGGCCCCGACCTCGAGCTTGACCGTATGGTCGGAGAGTATACGCACGTAGAGCTTGTCCAGCCAGGGCACGAAGGTCCTGCGCCCGAGCGGCTTGACCAGGTATTCGCGCGCGCCCTGCATGACCAGGTCCCCAGCCTGCTCCTCGGCCTCCCCGTCGGCCAGGATCACCACGGGCAGGTCGGGCCGCAGCTCGCGACTCCGGATCAGGACCCGCTCGGCGTCCATGTCGTCCAGGTCCATGCCCAGCAGGAGCAGCCCCACGGGGTCGTCCGAGGCGAGCTTGTCCACGGCCTCGCGCCCGGATTCGGTGAAGTGCAGCGGGAAGTTCTGCTCCTCGAGCTCCTTCTCCATCATGGCCCGCACGTCCGGGTCGCGGTCGGCCACCAGGATGTGGAAGTCCTTGCGCTCCTCGAACTTGAAGTCGATGGCCCCGGTGGGGCAGGCCTCGAAGCACTTCCAGCAGCGCTGGCAGTTGTCCAGGTCGAGCACGTAGTGGTTGGGGATGGCGTGGGGCACGGGCAGGTAGACCGCCGTGCGCTCGGTCAGCCCGGCGTTGAACTCGCTGGGCACGCGCACCGGGCAGACCTCGGAGCACTTGCCGCAGCTGATGCACTTGGACGGGTCGATGAGCGTGGACTTGCGCTTGAGCGAGACCAGGAACTTGCCGGGCTCGCCCTCCATGGTCTCCACCTCGGTGGACAGCATGATGTCGATGTTGTCGTGGAACAGCCCCTTGCGCAGGCAGTACTGGCTGGAGGAGTCCCTGGCCATCAGCGGGAGCATGCGGCACATGCCGCAGTGGTCCGTGGGAAACTGGTGGTCCAGCTGGCTGAGGATGCCGCCGTGGCTGGGCCTGCGGTCGATCAGCGCCACCTTGTGCCCGGTGACGGCCAGGTCCAGGGCCGCGCGGATGCCGCCGATGCCCGCTCCGACCACCAATGCGCCGTATTGCTTTCTCATGTTTTCCTCCCGTCTGTCGGGCCGTGAATCGGATTGATGATCAGGCCATGTGCGAAACCGCGTCCTGGAACTCGTCTTCCTTGAAGACCGACAGCGGCGGCGGTTCGTCCAGGCTGCGGCCCGGCACGTAGTCGAAACTCGCCTGAGTGCGCGCGGCCACGGTGCGGAACAGCTCCATGACCGGGATGTCGTTGGGGCAGGCGTTGGAGCACTGTCCGCAGCCCACGCAGGCCATGGACATGTGGGCCATGCGCGTCAGGTGGTAGAAGACCGTGTCCGTGGGCATCTTCAGCGAGCCCTTGCGCTTGGCCCAGCCCATGTACTGCCAAGGCTTGTGCTCGAACACGTCGGTGTTGAAGACGCACTCCTTGCAGTAGCAGACCGGACAGGCCACCCGGCAGTTGTAGCAATTGACGCAGGAGGAGAGGTACTCGGACAGGTCGGTCAGGGTGCCGGTGGCCGCCCGGGTGCGCTCGAACATGGCGTCCCGGTTGGCAGTGCGCACCTCGATCATGGCCTTGAGCGCCGCGTCGCGGCCGCCCGGCTCGGCCTCGGGCAGCCCCAGGCCGATGAGCAGGGACTCGCCTCGCGGGCTGGCGGCCATGACCGGGATGTGCCCGGACAGGTCGGCCCCGGCCAGGCCGAGGATGATATCCGCGTTCTCCGGGGCCGGATGCTCGCAGGCCATACAGGCCGGGGCGATCTCCGTGCCGCCGTTGCCGACCCGCCGGTGGAACTCCAGGGTGGACTCGAAGGGGTCGCGGTCGCCGCGAAACCCCTTGTAGCCGATGTTATCAAAGGCCCCCATGCAGTCCAGGCCGACCAGAATGACGTCGTCGATGCTCCCCTGGTTGAGCTTGACCAGCTCGACGAAGGCGCGGATCTCGCACGGCCGCATGACCGCCGCGATGCGCTCGCCCGCCTGGCCCCTGGTCAGCCGGGCCAGGAGCTTGGCGCTGTTCATGGGAAAGGCCGGGGCCAGCGGGTCCGCTCCGGAGAGCTGCTCCGGGTCTGTCACCAGGGTCGGCATGGGGATGCCCTTGCCGAACAGGTGCATGGGCACCAGCACGCCGCCTATGCTCTCGTTTTCCATCAGCCCGCGCAGGAAGCCCTGCACCGCCGTGATCGGGTTGCCCCCGTCGATCAGAATCTTTGCCATGGTTGCCATGTCACGCCTCCCGCGCCCTAGATCACGGCCATGGAACGCGCTTCCATGGGGCCGAGTTCTCTGATTTCGTTGACGAAGTGGTTGACCGTCGCGGCAAACTCGTTGCCCTCGCTGGCCCCCACCCAGGTCAGCTTGACCCGTTCCTTCTCGATGCCGAACTGGGGCAGGATCTCGTTCAGGAGCTTGATCCGCCGTCTCGCCTTGTAGTTGCCGTTGATGTAGTGGCAATCGCCGGGGTGGCAGCCCGAGACGAGCACCCCGTCCGCCCCGGAGAGCAGGGACTTGACGATGTACTTGGGGTCCACCATGCCGGTGCACATCATGCGCACCATGCGCAGGTTGGGCTGCTGGATCATCCGCGAGGTCCCGGCCAGATCCGCCGCCGTAAAGGTGCACCAGTTGCAGACAAAGGCCAGGATGGTCGGTTCGAACTCGCTACTCATGACGTGCCTCCTTGGCGGCCCGCTCCACGGGGATCTCCACCGGATGCGCCCCGCCCTGTTCGGGCGGCAGCCAGCCGGGGACC
This sequence comes from Pseudodesulfovibrio karagichevae, assembly GCF_041414475.1. Lineage (NCBI taxonomy): Bacteria > Pseudomonadati > Thermodesulfobacteriota > Desulfovibrionia > Desulfovibrionales > Desulfovibrionaceae > Pseudodesulfovibrio > Pseudodesulfovibrio karagichevae. The sequence goes on along the minus strand of NZ_JBGLYH010000011.1, from coordinate 32,061 downwards.
ATCCCGAGCAGCCCGTCTATTTCGTTGAATATCTGTGTCTCGTTGAAGTGCTTGATCCGGGCCGCGCCGCTCGGGCAGTACCCGGCGCACGAGCCGCACCCCTTGCACATGGCCTCGTTGATCACGGCCACGTTGCGCCGCTCGTCGAACTCGATGGCCGAGTAGGCGCACAGCCCCACGCAGACCCGGCAGCCCACGCAGATGTCCGGGTTGATCCAGGAGGTGGTCGGCGAGATGGAGACCGTGCCCTTGGCCGCCAGGGCCAGGGCCTGGGCCGCGCCGCCCGAGGCGTGCGAGACCGCGTCCGGGATGTCCTTGGGCCCCTGGCAGGTCCCGGCCAGGAAGACCCCGTCCGTGGCCGTGGAGACCGGCCCGAGCTTGGGGTGCTCTTCCAGCAGGAAGCCGTCCTGGCCCTGGGCCACGCCGAAGACGCGGGCCACCTCGGTCATGTCCGCCCTCGGCTCCATGGCCGTGCACAGGACGACCATGTCCACGGGCAGGCGCACGTTCATGCCGAGCAGGGTGTCCTCGCCCACCACCACGAGCTTGCCGTCCTCCTGCACGATCTCGGCGGGCCGCCCCCGGATGAAGGTCACGCCCTCCTCCTGGACCCGCCTGTAGAATTCCTCGTAGCCCTTCCCGAAGCAGCGCATGTCGATGTAGAAATTGTAGACCCTGGTGTCGTGGCCGACCTTGTCCTTGATCAGGTGATCGTACTTGAGCGCGTACATGCAGCAGGTCCGCGAACAGTACTCGTGGTAGTTCTTGTCGCGGCTGCCCACGCAGTGGATGATGGCCACGGACTCCGGCTTCTCGCCGTTCTTCATGACGATCTTGCCCCCGGTGGGGCCGACCGCGTTGTTCAGGCGCTCGAACTGGAGCGCGGTGTAGACCTCGTCGTAACGCCCGAAGCCGTATTCGCGCATGGGGGTGGGGTCCATGGTGTCGTAGCCCGTGGCCAGGACGATGGAGCCCACGTGGAAGACCTCGCGGGTCTCCTTCATGTCGTAGTCGATGGCCCCGGTGGGGCATATCTTCTGGCAGACGCCGCACTTGTCCTTGGTGATCTTCTTGCAGATCGTGCCGTCGATGACCGGCGTGTTGGGCACGGCCTGGGGCGAATTGCGGTAGATGGCCTTGCGGAAGCCCAGCCCCTCGTTGAACTCGCTGATCGCCTTGGTCGGACACTTCTCCAGGCAGGCCCCGCAGCCGGTGCAGACGTCCGCGTTGACGTAGCGCGGCTTGTGCCTGACCGTGACCGTGTAGTTGCCCACGAACCCGGTGACCTCCTCCACCTCGGACCAGGTCATCAGGTTGATGTTCGGCTCCTGGCTGACCGCGACCATCTTGGGCGTGGAGATGCAGGCCGCGCAGTCGAGCGTCGGGAAGGTCTTGTCGAACTGGGCCATGTGCCCGCCGATGGACGGGCTCTTCTCCACCAGGTGGACCCTGTGCCCGGACTTGGCGATGTCGAGCGAAGCTTGAATACCGGCGATGCCCGCGCCCACGACCATGACGTCGGGCAGGACCTCGACCTCGCGCGAGTAGAGCTTCTGGTGGTCGGCCACCCGCTCCACCGCCGCCTCGACGATGTGCCGCGCCTTGGCCGTGGCCTCGAGCGGGTCCGCCGTGGTCCAGGAGCAGTGCTCGCGGATGCAGCAGTGCTGCATCAGGTACGGGTTGAGCCCGGCCCGTGCGCAGGCCTGCTGGAAGGTCTTCTCGTGCAGCCGGGGCGAACAGGAGGCGACCACCACCCGATCCAGACCGTATTGCCGGATGTCCTTGATGATCATCTCCTGGCCGGGGTCCGAACACATGAACTGGTAGTCCCGGGCCACGACCACGTCCTTGAGGCCGCCCGCAAAATCGGCCACCCCACGGCAGTCGACCTTGCCCGCGATGTTGGACCCGCAATGACAGACATAGACGCCGATCTTTCTGGACATGTCCCACCCTCCATGAAAACCGTGTTCAACGCATGGGTTTGCCGCTGGTCAGTTCCAGGGTCAGTTCGCCCACCAGCTTCTTGAGTTCCTCGTTTTCGGCCGCCAGCTCCATGTCGCCGACAGGCAGGGGCGGCTTCTCGAACACGAGATGGCTGTTCTCCAGGAAATGCCCCCGCCACTTGTAGTATTGGCCCGGCCGCAGGTCGTGGGTCCGGCAGAGATCGTTGACGCACTCGCCCATCAATCCCGCCAGCACGATCCTGGCCTTGGTCTTGGAATCCCACTTTCTTCTCATCCGCCGACCCTCCTGCCGATATTCACGGTCTCGCCATTGCCTGTGCTTCCCTCAGGAGAGCCGGTGAGTCCGACATCCTCCCCCGCCATCCTTCGCCCCACCTTCTTTGTCAGGCCAACCAACCGGATTAAAAGACGAAATATGCAATCATCAGCATGTACCCGCTGCCTGTGCGGGCCACTCACTTTGTCTCCAAGTCAAGATGCGTGCCGTTTTAGACATAGAGAGGAATATGAAGATGATAATGGAGAGTCATGTCCACTCGGACGGCATAACCTCTGCAAAAAACGGAATTTTTCCGTCTTGCCGCGCAAGACGATTCTCGCGGGGCAAGACGGCCCGAGGCGGCTAAGAGAGTCGAGAATCATTTTCACCGGGAGTTTAAGGCCTCTTGCAGCGCGCGCCACTCTCCCGGTCTCCAGGGAGCTTCCGGCGGCGAGCCATCTCGCCGGGCAAGATACCGGAGCGGAACGGGAGAGAATCCGAGGAGGTTTTTCCAAGGATATCGGCGGGCAAAAGACATTGCCCAGGAATCCATAATCGTGCTACGTCTGGAACATCATTCCTGCTGCAAGGGGAGGGGGCACCCCATGACAGACATCCTCATCGTTGACGGCGACGCGGCCTTTGCCGGGGGGCTGGCCGAATCGCTCCTGGAGCACGGCTTTGCGTCGAACTCCTGCAACTCCCTGTCCAAGGCCCTGGGCATCCTGCACACCGGGGCGTTCAAGGTGGTCCTGCTCGGGGACGACCTGCCCGACGGGGACGTGCTGGACTACCTGGCGCACATCCGCGAGGTACCTTCCTTTCCGGAGGCGATCGTCGTCACCCGCAGGCGGGACCCGGACATGGCCGAACGGGCCATCCAGTCCGGGGCCTGGAACTACGTGACCAAGCCCCTGAACCTGCAACGGCTGCTGGTTTTGCTGGAGCGGGTCATCACCTACCACACCAAGGTCCACTCCGGGTTCTGCCCGGTGTCCCTCCGGCGCCAGGGGATCATCGGCAACAGCCGCCCCATGCTCTCCTGCCTGGACGCCGTGGCCCAGGCCGCGACCAGCGACATCAACGTGCTGCTCATCGGCGAGACCGGCACGGGCAAGGAGCTCTTCGCCCGGTCCATCCACAAGAACTCGGCCCGCCGGGAAAAGCCGTTCGTGGTCGTGGACTGCGCGGCCATGCCCGACACCCTGGCCGAGAGCCTGCTCTTCGGCCACGAGCGCGGCGCGTTCACCAGCGCGGACGCCCCAACCGTGGGGCTGGTCAGGCAGGCGGACGGGGGCACCCTGTTCCTGGACGAGGTGGGCGAGCTGCCCATGCCCCTGCAGAAGGTCTTCCTGCGCGTGCTCGAAGGGCGCAGCTTCCGGCCCGTGGGCGGCACCCGCGAGATCAACAGCGACTTCCGGCTGCTGGCGGCCACCAACCGGAACCTGGAGAAGATGGTCGAGAACGAGGAGTTCCGGCGGGACCTGTACTTCCGGCTGCGCGGCATGCATATCCGCCTGCCCGCCCTGCGCGACATCACCGAGGACATCAACGAGATGACCTGCAAGTTCATCCAGCGCCACTGCGAGAAGCTGAAGATGACCACCAAGGGGTTTTCCCCGGACTTCCTGGACGCGCTCATGCACTATCAGTGGCCGGGCAACGTGCGCGAGCTGATCCACACCCTGGAGCAGGCCCTGTCCCGTGCGGGCAACGACGCCGTGCTCTTCCCCCGCCACCTGCCCAAGGCCATCCGCGCCCAGATCGCCCGCCGGGCCATGGAGCCGGAGCGCCAGGCCGCCAAACCGGCCCACCACCACGAAATCGCCCCGCCCGAGGCCTTCCCGGATCTGCGCACCTACCGCGACCAGCAGATCGCCCAGAGCGAGGAGCGCTATCTCATGAATCTCATGGAAATCACCGGCGGCGAAATCGCCTCGTCCTGCGCCCTCTCCGGCCTGTCCCGCGCCCGCCTCTACGCCCTGCTCAAACTCTACGGCATCGCCCGCAAGTAAAAGGCCGCGCGCCAGCCCCCGCTCCTCACACCCAACGCACCACGGCCAGGGTCATGTCGTCGCGCTGGGGGGCGGTGGCGCGGAAGACGGTCACGGCCTGGTTGACGGTCTTCACGAGGGCGGCGGCGTTCTCGCCCGCGTGCTCGCGGACGAGGGCCTTGAAGCGGTCCTTGCCGAACATCTCGCCGCCCGGGGAGACGGCCTCCCAGATGCCGTCGGTGCCGATGACCGCGATCTGGCCGGGGGCGGCTTTGCTGCGGCCCACGGTGAAGGTCGCGTCCGGGGTGACCCCCAGGGGCAACCCCTCGCCCTGCAGTTCCTCGAAGCGCTCGCGGCCGGGCGTGAAAAGCAGGGCCGGATCGTGGCCCGCGCGGACCCATTCCACGGCCCCGTCCGCGAAGAGTTCCAGGAGAAAGAGGGTCATGAATCGTCCCGAGCCGTCGGTGTCCTCGAAGATCAGCCGATTCACGGCCTGGACCGCTTCGCCGAGCGGCGCGCCGCCGGACAGGAGGCTGCGCAGGTAGGCGCGGGCCGAGGCCATGGTCAGGGCGGCCTGGACCCCGTGGCCGCTGACGTCGCCCACGGCCACCACCAGGCTGTCGCCCCGGTCCGTGGTGCGGGGGATGAAGTCGTAGTAGTCGCCGCCGGTCTCGTCCGAGTAGGTGCTGGCCCCGACAATGTCCGCGCCGGGAAACTCCGGGTCATGGCCGGGCAGCAGGCTGAGCTGGACCTCCTGGGCCACCTCCAGGGAATTCTGCATGCGCACCTTGTCCTGGAGTTCGGGGATCATGGCGTTGAACGCCCGGCCGAGCCGGCCGACCTCGTCGCGGGAACGCACTTTGGCGCGGACCGAGAAGTCGCCGCGGGCCACGCTGTGGACCGCGCGGGCCAGTTCCCGGATGTTGCGGGTGAACAGCTTGGACAGGAAAAAGGCCATGAGGATGACGACCACGGCCACGACGAGGACGACCGCGCCCATCTTGGCATTGTGCTGGCGCACCTGACCGGCCACGTAGCCGCGCGCGTCCCGGGCCTCCTTGACGATGTCCTCCTCGGGCACGATGAGCAGCAGGGAGACGCCGCTCTTGTCCATGGGCGCGTAGGCCCACAGTTCGCCGCCGGTCCCGCCCACGTTGACCACGCCGGACTTCCCGGCCAGCATGGACGCGGCCATGTCCTTCATGGGCGCGGTGTCCTCCGGGGTCAGCCAGGCGTCGGCCTCGGGAATCCACATGTGGCCCATGCCGATGCGGGCGGTCGTCTCGGCCCGCTCGCGGGCCACGATGCGCAGGCCGGGCTCATGGGTGTCGGGGTCGGTCACGGGCGCGACCAGCAGGGATTCGGTGCCCTCCGGGAACGGGCTGTTGCGGCTCTCCCCGTACAGGACCGCACCCACGGGCACCACCAGGGTCAGGCGGCCGGAGACCGCGCCGCCGGTGTCACGGATGGGCGCGCTCACGGCAAAGACCATGCGCCCGGTGGCGCGGTCCACCTCGGGCGAGGACCAGGTCAGCCTGTCCGGAAAACCGTTGTCTTTGGATGCGGAGCCCATGGCGCCCATCATGCCCCGGCCGCTGCCCATCATGCCCATTCCCCCGCCCATCCTGGCCGCGCTGGCCACGGGATAGCGCGCCCGGTCGCCGTCCTTCATGGCCACGTCGATCCACAGGAGCAGGCGGGGGTGTTCGGCCTTGACCCTGCCCAGGGTCGGGACCAGCCGGGCCAGGGGCGTGTCGGCGTCGCCGGACCAGGTGGACACATGGCCGAAATCCACGTCCATGGGTTCCCGGACGCCACCCATGCCCAGGCTGAAATAGTCGCTCTTCAGGTCGGCCAGGCGGTCCTCGGGCGGGGTGTAGGTCCCGACCTGCGGGACATGTTCGTGGCCGAACAGGGCCCCTTCCACCTTGGACGCCAGGAGCCGGGCCGTGACTTCGAGAAGCTGCCGCTCACGGTGCAGGATGGCCGCGTGGTCGGCCACCACCCGCTCCAGGGACCGGCTGGCCTTGCGCACCAGCAGGTTGCCGCTGCGGTCGGCCAGGTTCTCGCCCATGGAGGTCAGGTCGCGGCGCACGCCGCCCCAGACCAGGAGCAGGGGCGCCAGCGAGACCAGAAGAAAGAATATAAGCAGTTTCGAGCGAATGCGCATGGATCCATCCTGTCGTTCTTGCCCGCCGCCCGCCCGGGGGAAAGACGGGCGGGGAAAAGGGCGGGCGTCGTGCCCATCCAGTGTACAGGCTCCCGCGAGACTGAACAGTATTTATTTCCCGGACCGGGCCGGGGACAACGCCCCTCAGGCGATGCTTGTGCAGCAACCCGCACAAAACAGCTTGCACGAAATGTGCAGAACTGTGCATAATTCCGTATAAACGAAGACAGAATAAACCTTATGCGAGTCGGAAAACAGCATCATACATCTGCCAATCATTCCTTTTCGCAGAAAAAGCGGGCTGTGGCACGATCCTTGTTGCAAACAGGGGTCCAAGGGAGACCACAGGAGGACACTCGCCACCGCATTCATGCCTGCATCCTGTCCCCATTCCCGCCCTGCCCTTGGTCCCGCCCCCAGGCCCATGGCCGGAGGACGAACCGACAACTACCGCCGCCAAGACGGCCCGCGACAGGGCCGACCGAAAGCGGCGATCGGGCCCTGCCCGCAAAGGAGAACGATCATGAACAAAGTCACCCCCATCATCCTGGCCTTCACCATGACCCTGATGGCCGGGTCCCTGGCCTGCGCCATGGACGACGAGGACATGGACCCCAACTATATCGCCATGCGCCAGGACGTGCTCGCGATGGACAACAGCATGCGCCTCATCGAACAGGCCGTGAACAGCGTGCAGAGCCCGGCCGACTGCCAGGAGGCTCTGAAGTCGCTGAACAGCCACATCGCAGACATGCGCTCGCGCATGAGCAAGGTCGACACCTACGCCGAATTGTCCGGAAACATGACCATGTCCGCCTCCCTGCACAGGCTGGACAAGGCGATGACCGCCACCATGCAGGGCGTGGGGTTGTGCCTCAGGGACAGCGGCCAGGCCTTGCCCAAGGTGCGCGAGGGCGTCGGCCGGATGCGCGTCGCCTTGGATGAAATCCGAGCCGGGGTCTAGCCCCGCGCCGAGAAGGGAAAAAAGGGCCCGGAAGGTTTCCCTCCGGGCCCGATATGGCATGCGCGCACCGCTCGCGTCAGACGCGGTCGCTCAGGAGGATGCCCCCGCCCATGGCGATGAACAGCCCGCCGGTGAGCTTGTCGATCCTGCGCCCGAAATCCTTGAATGAGAAACGGTGCCCCAGGGAGGCGATCAGGTACGAATAGCCCAGGTGCACGGTGGTCACGATGGCGCAGATGGTCGCGAACATGATCGTGAACTGCTCGGACACCGGGTGCGCGGTGTCGAGGAACTGCGGCAGGAAGGCGGACAGGAAGATCAGGGTCTTGGGGTTGCTCGCCGAGACCAGGAAGGCCTCCAGGAAGAGGCTGCGGCGGGGTTTGCCCGCGACGCCGCCCGCCTCGGGTTCGGCCAGGGCGGTTCCCTTGCCCTTGCGGGCCGCCCGCAGGTTCCGGATGCCGAGATAGATGAGATACGCCCCGCCCACGGTCTTCATGACCACGAACCAGAACGGCAGCTCGCTCAAGAGATGGCCTACGCCCACCGCGACCAGGCAGACGATCAGGAACTGGCAGCTCAGATTGCCGAGCACGGTGATGAACGCGGATTTCCAGCCGTGCCGGATGCTGTTCTTGAGGACCAGCAGCACGTTCGGGCCGGGGGACAGGGTGGTTACCAGATAGGCCAGAAAAAACATGACCCACATTTCCATATTCATCGTGAACTCCGGGCCGTCGCCGGGACGGCCGTGCCAAAGACCCAAAAACGATGCATCCGGTCCGCCCTCAGATCAACCGCGCCCCGCCGTCCACCACCAGCGTGGTCCCCGTGACGTACGGGCTTTCCATCAGATGGATATACGCCTCGGCGACCTCTTCGGCCGAGGCGGTCCTGCCGGAGGGGAACCACCTGGCGCGCTCCTCGATCTCGTGCGGCTTGGGGGCGATGAAGCCCGGACAGACCGCGTTGATCCGGATCGGCGCGAGCTCCACGGCCAGGGCCCGACAGAGGGTCTCGGTGGCGCTGTTGATCACGCTCATGGCGAAGCTGCCCGTGTAGATCCGCTCACCCGCGATGCCGGTGGTCAGCACGACGCTGCCGTCCGGGCTGATAAGGGCGTGGGCCATCTGGATCAGTCGGCACTGTCCCCAGAACTTGGTCTCGAAGGCCTGCCTGGCCTGGTCGAGGTCGGCCTCGGCAAAGGGCGCGGGAGTCAACCGGGGCCGGGTGGTGACGACCATGTGGTCGATGTCCCCAATGCCCTGCAGGGCGGCCTCCACTTCCTTGTCCTCGTTGACGTCCAGCGAGACCGTTTCGATTTCGGGCCCCACGGCTGCGGCCAGTTCCTCGTGCCTGTCCGCCGCGGACCGGGAGGCGATGATCACCTCGGCGCCGAGCCCGTAAGCCAGGCGGGAAACCGCCAGGCCGAGCCCGGAGCTTCCTCCGACGACAAGCACTCTCTTTTTCTTCAATCCATCCAAGGCGGCGTCCTCCATGAAAGTTGCCTTGTTACTGGACGGGGACAGGCAAGGCAACACGTTATTTCACCCTTCGAAGGGCGGAAAATCGGCCGCGTCGATTTGTTTTTTTCACGGGTTGGCGGAAGCGCCCAAACAGGCTATCCTTCCGGCCGAGGCGACAATCCGCCTCGGGAGGGTTATCGACAATGCAAGACTTCTTCGCCCCGCATCTGCTGGACATGATCTGCCTGGCCGTGTCCGCCGGAATCTTCACGGCCTATCACCTGTACATGCGCTACAGGCTGAAGAGCAACCCCACCTATTCGCTGTACGGGGCCACCACCCTGGCCCGGACCGCCTGGGTCGTGGGCGTCATGGAGGAGAAGAACGACATCCTGGCCGTGCAGACCCTGCGCAACTCGACCATGGCCGCGACCTTCCTGGCCTCCACGTCGATCCTCCTGGCCGTGGGCCTGCTGACCCTGTCCGGCCAGGCCGACAAGCTCGGCCAGACCTGGCACGCCATGAACATCTTCGGCTCCAGGGCCGAGAGCACCATCACCCTCAAGCTCCTGGTCATTCTCGGCAACCTGTTCATCGCGTTCTTCAACTTTTCCTTCGCCATCCGGCTGTTCATGCACGTGGGCTTCCTGATCAACACCCCGCCCGAGGAAGGCAACTACGGGGCGTCCATCACCTTCGTGGCCATGGAGCTGAACAAGGCGGGCGGGTACTTCCACGTGGGCATGCGGGCCTACTACTTCCTGGTGCCGCTCATCTTCTGGCTGTTCAGCCCCCTGTTCATGCTCGCGTCCACGGTCACGCTGGTGGTGCTCATCTCCAGGATAGAGAAGACCCCGAAGCTCAACAGCGAATACCTCGGCGCCATATTCAAGAACTCCTGCGAGCTGCCGCACTAGCAGAGGTCAGGAAACCACCCACACGGTCCGGTCCTTGGCGTGGTGGATGAGCTTGTTGGACACGCTGCCGAACAGGAACTCCTCGGCCTTGGATACGCCCCGGCGGCCGATGACCAGGGTGCCGCAGTCCTCCCGCTCGGCGATGCCCAGTATCTCCAGGGCGATGTTCCGGCCATGGCTGCAACCCTCGGCCCCCTCGGGCCGGGCCGCGCAGCTGTCCACGTACTGGCTGCAGATGGTCTCGCCGGACAGGCCGCCCGCCTCCAGCACACCTCTGGCCTCCTCCAGGAAATCGCGCATGGCCCGCGAATGCTCCCGGCACTGCCCGGCCCAGGCCGATTCATCCGGGAACAGGTCCCGCTCCGGCAGCCGCTCGATGTGCACCAGCCGCACGGCGTACCCCTGGCCGCCGCCCAGCATGGCGGCTGCGTAGCGCACGGCGCGCAGCGAATTCTCGGAACCGTCCACGGCGATGAGCACTCTCTTGAAATCCATGACGCCCTCCCCTTTGGGCTGTGGTTGACGGCGCGGGCCGCGCGGATTCACGCGACTCCGGCTCACCCGAGGAGCCTGCGGCACGGCCGCAGCTCGTCGAGGAACTCCTCCACGGTATCGTAGAAGACCTCGGTCCGTTGCGAAAAATGCATGAATACGTTGTTCAGTTCGGCCGGGATGTACGGGAAGAGCTTGCGCAGGTTGACCACCCGGTTGCGGATGACCAGGGAGTGGTCCCCCCGGTCCAGGCCGTTCAGGGTCTCGTCGGTGAAGCCCCCCTCGGCGAGGTTGCCCGAGTTCCAGACCTGCTTGCCCGCGCAGTAGATGAGGATGTTGCCCAGGCCGAAGATGTCCAGGCCGTACGGGTTCTCGTGAAAATCGAAGGTGTAGTCGAAGTCGATCCAGCGGTATTGTCCGGTGCCGTACTCGATGAACAGGTGGTCGCGCCGGATGTCGCCGTGCTTCTCGCCGCTTGCGTGCAGGAACCCGATGGCCTCGCACGCGCCCATGAAGTGGTCGAGGACGGCCGGGAAATGCTCGCGGAAATAGGTCTCGTGGTCGGCCTTGATCCCGTAGACGTACTTGCCGACTTCCCGGCCCTGGACGATGTCCAGGATGCGCACCGGGTTGTCGTGGTCGTCCGGGCGGGTCACGCCGTGCATGAACCGGGGATCACCGGCCACCAGGTCCAGGATGCGCGACTCCTTCTTGGGGCTGCGGTAGCACTGGACCTCGAACTCGCCGACCTTGATGGGAAACCGCTCGTAAAAGACCAGCTTGAGGATCTTGCGCTCGCCGGTCTCCAGCTCGCGGCACCGCTTGACCCAGTACTTGGGGTCCTCCATGCCGAAGCGCCGTTCGCTCTCGTCCTTGAGCACGAGATAATGCAGCCCCGCCAGTTCGATGACGTCCCCGTGGTTGATGTCCATGAACTGGGTGGTATCCGTGAACACCCTGCCGCAGCGCCGGACGGGAAACTCCGGCATGTACCGCTCCACCAGACCCCTGACTTCCTCGGACATGGCGAACCTCGCTTGGCCGGTTCTCGGGGGAATTCCTTACTCCTGCACAATATGGGGCCTGGAGGGATATGGCAAGTATGGATTCCGGAGGACAGCCGGGGACGGTGGAACCGGTGCGGAGCGACCCGGGGCGGGCCGGGCGGTTATCGCGCGGCCAGCCGCTCCCGCAGGGTGTGGGTGAAGTCGGTGATGATCCCGAAGCAGCCCGCGTCGAGGAGCGCCAGGGCCCGGTCCATGTCGTTGACCGTGTACGGGGAGACGCGGATGCCCGCGGCGGTCAGCCGACGGACCAGTTCCTCGTCGAGCAGGACCTCGTCCGGGTGGTAGCCCACCGCGCCCAGGTCCGCGAGGTATTCCTCGATATTGTCGGGATTGCTCCCCTCCACCAGGGCGGCCACGGGGATCTCCGGGGCCAGGCGGCGCATCTCGGCCAGGTAGTCGTGGTTGAAGGAGGAGACCAGGATCAGGTCCTCGGCCTTGGCCTCGCGGATCCGGCGCAGGACCTGGGAGACGATGGTCAGGTCGCCGGGGGCGTACTCCAGGTCCTTGATCTCCAGGTTCATGGGGAAGTCGTTGCGCCGGGTGAAGGCCAGGGCCTCCTCCAGGGTGGGGATGCGCTGGCCGCGCATGCGCCCGATATCGGACTTGCGCGCCTCGCCCCGGGCGATGGTCCCGTAGGGATCGGACTCGGCGAACCACGACCCGGCGTCCAGGGTGCGCAGCTCCTCCAGGGTGAAGAGGCGGACGGGCCAGGGCGCGCGTTCGCAGAACTCGGGCCGGGCGGAAACGTCCGTGGTCCGGCCCAGGTCGTCGTCGTGGATGACCACCAGCTCGCCGTCGGCGGTCCGCTGGACGTCCATCTCCCAGAAATCCGCGCCGAACACCAGGCCGAGCTCGGCGGCCAGCATGGTGTTCTCGGGAGCCAGGGCCCGCGCGCCGCGATGGGCGCAGACGTAACCCGCGTTTTGCAGATGATCGAAAAACATCAGTCAGTCTTCCTGGTAAAATAGAAGTTGACCAGGGCGAGCAGGGAGGTGCCCACGATGAGCATCAGCGACACCGCGTTGATGACCGGGGTGGAGCCGTCGCGCACCTGGAGATAGAGGTTGATGGGCAGGGTCGGTTCCGAGCCCACCAGAAACAGGGTCGTGTTGAAGTTCTCGAAGCTCATCAGGAAGGCCACGGCCCCGGCCCCGACGATGGCGGGCCGCAGGAACTTGAGCGTGACGTGCCGGATGACCCCGAAATGCGTGGCCCCCAGGTTCAGGGCCGCCTCCTCCAGGGCGGGATCGAACTTGCGCAGCCGGGCCGAGACCACCAGGGTGACGAAGGTGGAGATGAACGAGAACTGGCCCAGGACCACCAGCCAGAAACTCGGCCGGAAAAAGGGAATGTCGATTCCGAAGGTCTCGTCCACGAAGGTGCCCGCCGTGTTGGCCGCCAGCAGCTGGGAGATGCCCAGGATGACGCCGGGGATGACCAGCGGGGCGAGCATGAGCATGTACAGCGCGCCCTTGAAGCGGAAGTTCTCCTTCTCGAACAGGAAGCTCGCGCAGGTGCCGACCACCACGCTCAGGATGGACACGAAAAAGGCGGTCTCGAAGCTGGTCAGGATGGAGCGCAGGTTCTGGGCGTCGTGGAACAGGCCGATGCGGTCCGGGCCGTCGGCCACGAACCAGTCCAGGCTGAACCCCTGCCAGGGCAGGGACGGGAAGTCCGAGTTGTTGAAGGCCAGCACGCAGGTGACCACCAGCGGCGCGAACAGGAACACGAAATAGAGGATGATGAACGCGTTGAAGGACCAGTCGTAGGCCTTGGAGCGCGGCAGGGAACGGATCATGAGGCCACCTCCCCGAGTTTCTGGCCCGAGATCTTGAGCCCCGCCCAGATGATCAGGGAACTGAGGACCAGGAGCAGGAAGCCGAAGGCCGAGCCCTGGTTCCAGTTGAAGCTGGCGATGAACTGGTTGTAGATCTGCTCGGTGAACCACAGGGAGTTCTTGCCGCCCATGAGGTTCGGGGTCAGGTAGTTGCCCAGCGTGAGCATGAAGACCACGATGGCCCCGGAGGTGATGCCCGGCTTGCAGTGCGGGATGATGATCGTCCGCCAGATGGCCAGTTTCCCGGCCCCGAGGTCGTGGGCCGCCTCGATCAGGCTGTCGTCCAGGCTGTCCATGACCGAGACCAGGGGCACGACCATGAAGAGCATGGAGGTGTAGACCAGCCCCATGATCATGGTCGCGTCGTTGTAGAGCATCTCCACGGGCCTGTGCAGGATGCCGAGCTTGACCAGGAAGAAGTTGAGCACCCCGGACTCGCGCAGGAGGATCATCCAGCCGTAGATGCGCACCAGCTCGCTGACCCAGAACGGCAGCAGGATGAGGATCATCAACGCGCCCTGCATCCGGTGCCGAGCGAGCTTGGAGATGTAGAAGGCCACGGGCATGGCCAGGAAAAAGGTGATGGCCGTGGTGATGACCGCGTAGAGCGCGGTGCGCACGAAGGTCAGCCAGTAGATGGGTTCGGTGAAGAAATTCAGGTAGTTTCGCGTGGTCCAGACCATGTCGCCGTAGTCGTTTTCACCCCGGAAGCTCATAGTCAGCAGGTCGAGGTGGGGCAGGACGATGAGCAGCAGCAGCCACATCAGCACCGGGGCCAGGAATATCCAGAAGGCCAGACGCGAACGGGGCACGGCGCTAGTCCTCCGCCCGGAAACAGATGCCGGACTCGGGGTGCCAGCCCACGCGGATGTGGTCGCCGGGCCGGATGTGGTCGAACTTGCGGTTCTGGGGCAGGGTGACGATGAGTTCGCGCTCCTCCTTGGTGACCGTAAGCAGGCGGCTGTTGGCCCCGTCGAAGAGGATGGACTTGACGGTCACGTCGAAGGTGTTCAGGTCCTGGCTCTCCCGGGGCTCGATGCGCATGGCCTCGGGCCGCAGGAAGAGGTCCACCCTCTTGCCGCCCGCGCAGGAGCTGTGCGCCCGGGTGCGGAAGGAATATCCCTCGTCGGTGGACAGGAGCACCTCGCCGTTGTCCAGGGTCTGGGTGATGGCCCCGCGCCAGCGGTTGTTGTCGCCGACGAACTCGGCCACGAACGGGGTATCGGGCCGGCCGTAGAGCTCCTGGGGGGTGCCCACCTGCTCGAAGCGGCCCTTGTTCATGACCGCCACCCGGTCGGACATGACCAGGGCCTCGGACTGGTCGTGGGTGATGTAGATGAAGGTCGTGCCCACCTTGGCCTGGAGCTTCTTGAGCTCCACCTTCATCTGCTCGCGCAGCTTGAGGTCCAGCGCTCCCAGCGGCTCGTCCAGGAGGAGCACCGAGGGCTCCAAGACCAGACAGCGGGCGATGGCCACGCGCTGCTTCTGCCCGCCGGACAGCTGGTCGATCCGTTTCACGCCGAAGCCGGGCAGCCCCACCCGCTCCAGGATGGCCTCGACCTTCTTCCTGATTTCGGCCCCGGCCACGCCGCGCCGCTTCAGGCCGAAGGCCACGTTCTCGGCCACATCCATCATCGGGAACAGGGCCAGGTGCTGGAACACGAGGTTCACGGGCCGCTGGTTGGGCGGCACGCCGAGCATATCGCGGCCGCGAATCTCTATGGCCCCGGATGTCGGGGACTCGAACCCGGCGATCATGCGCAGCAGCGTGGTCTTGCCGCAGCCCGACGGGCCCAGGATGGAAAAGAAGGACCCGTCGGGGACGTCGAAGGTAACATCGTCAACCGCGGTGAAGTCGCCGAAACGCTTCACCAGGGCTCGTACGGAAAGATCGTTGGTCATAGGTTCTCAATTGCTGGAGTACGGAATAAGGCGGGGAGCCTCGTCGGCTCCCCGCCCCGTGCAATTGTCGCAAGCCGGGTCAGATTAGTTGGCGGCCTTGATCTTGTCCAGGATTTTGCCTTCCAGGCTTTCGAGCTTGGCCGGAACCGGCGGATACCACTTGATGTTGTCGATGGCGGCCTGCGGGAAGGAGCGGCTGAAGTTGGCGGCCACGTCCTTGTCCGTGAACTTGAGGGCGTCCTTGGAAGCGGTGGCGCACTTCTCCTGGGAGGTGAAGTAGCCGCAGTTCTCGGGCTTCATCATGAAGTTGATCCACTTGTAGGCGGCGGAGACGTTCTCGGCCTTGGCCGGGATGGCGAAGGTGTCGATCCAGCCGAGCGCGCCTTCCTTGGGGGCCTTGAAATCGATGGCCGGGTTCTCGGCGTGCAGCTTCCATCCGCCCGCGTCCCAGGCCATGGCCACGAAGACCTCGCCGGAGCGCATGGACTCGATCAGCGCGTCGCCGTTGGCCCAGTAGTTCTGGACGATGGGCTTGCCCTTGATCAGGGTGTCGGCGACCTTGTCGAGCATGGCCTTGTAGCCTTCGACGTCGTTGTACAGGGCAAACGGGTCATAGCCGAGCGCGAAGCCCATGGCGATCAGGGTCGGGCGCTTCAGGCGGTAGCTCACGCGGCCCTTGTACTTGGGATCGACCAGGGCCTTGTAGGAATCCACGCCCGGGGCCTTGTCGCTGTTGACGACCAGACCGGAGGTGCCCCAGCAGAACGGCACGGCGTAGGACTTGCCGTCCACCAGGGTATTCTTCTTGACCGCGCTGAGCATAGACGGAATGAACAGGGGCGCGTCGATCTTGGAGTAGTCCATGGCCTGGTAGATGTGGAACTTCTCCTGGACCGAGGAAATGCGGTCCTGGGAGGGCTGGGCCAAGTCGAACCCGGCGCCACGGGTGGCGCGCAGCTTGGCGATCATCTCCTCGTTGTTGGAGAAGGTCACCTCGACCTTGATGCCGGTCTCCTTCTCGAACTGCTCGACGAGCTTCTGGGGGGCATATCCCTTCCAGGTCAAGAGTTTCAGGGTCTCGGCCTGCGCCGTCCCGGCGAAGGCGAACATTGCCAGCATGAAAAGCACGAAAATCCGTTTCATCATCGTCTCCGTTTGCACGTGTTGGGTTGATTCAAACGTTTGTTACAAGTATCCGGCCCATAGCGCAATATCGCATTGTTACGAACACATTAAGTTATCAGCCGCATTGTGAAAAAGCCCCTCGTCCGGCTCCTCACTCGGCCAAGCGCCCGGCCGCCTCGCCCGGCCCGAGCGCCAGGGCGTCGTCCACCTTGAGATCCACCCCGGACACCCCGCGCCGGAACGCCTCGCGCATCAGCGCGCACAGGGTCCGGACCGCCTCTGCGTACCTCAGCCCGGCGGGCCGGATGTTGGAGATGCAATTCCTGGCTTCGTCCGTCGTAGCAGATTTCGGGGCGTATGTCATATAAATGCCCATGCTGTCCGGGGAGCTCAGGCCGGGCCGTTCGCCGATGAGAACCACGGCCATGCGCGCCTTGAGGGCCAGGGCCACGCGGTCGCCCAGCGCCACCCTGCCCTGCTCGGCGTAGCACGGCGGGGCCGCGCTCAGGCCGAGGCTTTCGAGCGCGAGCGCGAGCTCGCGCCAGAAGGGCTGGAAATTCTTCTCCACCGCCGTGGACGACAGCCCGGCGGAGACCGTGAAGGCCACGTCGACCCCGTCGCCCGCCCGCGCCTTGAGCATGGCCTCGCTCTCCGGGGTGAGCAGCCGCCCGAGGTCGGGCCGTTGCAGAAAGACCGTCCGGTCCGGGGCGCGGCTCGCCACTTCCAGGAATTCGATCTCCCCGAAGGCGGCCTCGCGGTCCAGGACCTGGTGCACCGCGTCGCGCGCCCTGGCGTGGTCCAGCTGGAAGGCGAGCACGTCGCGGGTGCGCTGGCTGACCCCGGCCCGGCCCAGCGCGATGCGCGCATCGGTCCAGGAGCGCAGCCCGGCCCAGAAGTCCTCGGGCACCAGGTCGTCGGCCGGAGGGACCGGAGCATGAGCGGGGTTACGAGGACAGGCCACGGAGCGCCTCCTTGTCCGGGATGTGCAGGGAATGTTTCGGGGCCTTGAGCCGACCGTCCTCGAACACGCCGGTGCGCTCCAGCCATGCCGCGAACTCCGGGGCCGGGGAAAGCCCGAGCTGGCGGCGGACGTACAGGGCGTCGTGGAAGGAGGTGGACTGGTAGTTGAGCATGATGTCGTCCGCGCCGGGCACGCCCATGATGTAGTTGCACCCGGCCACCCCGAGCAGGGTCAGCAGGGTGTCCATGGAGTCCTGGTCCGCCTCGGCGTGGTTGGTGTAGCAGACGTCCATGCCCATGGGCACGCCGAGCAGCTTGCCGCAGAAGTGGTCCTCCAGCCCGGCCCGGATGATCTGCTTCTCGTCGTAGAGATACTCCGGCCCGATGAAGCCGACCACGGAGTTGAGCAGGAACGGCTCATAGTGCCGGGCCAGACCGTAGGCCCGCGCCTCCAGGGTCTGCTGGTCCACCCCGCAGTGCGCCCCGGCGGACAGGGCCGAGCCCTGGCCGGTCTCGAAATACATGACGTTGTCGCCCACGGTGCCGCGCTGCAGCGACCGACCGGCCTCCAGCCCCTCCCGCAGGATGTCCAGGGTCACGCCGAAGCTTTTGTTCACGCCCTCGGTGCCGCCGATGGACTGGAAGACCAGGTCCACGGGCGCGCCACGCTCCACGGCCTCGATGGTGTTGGTCACGTGGGTCAGCACGCAGGACTGGGTGGGGATGTCGTACTCCCGGCGCAGACGGTCGAGCAGCTCCATGAGCCGGACGGCCGAGGCCGTGCTGTCCGTGGCCGGGTTGATGCCGATGCAGGCGTCGCCGCTGCCGTACATGAGCCCGTCGAATACCGAGGCCACGATGCCCGCCGGGTCGTCGGTCGGGTGGTTGGGCTGCAACCGCGCGGCCAGGGTGCCGGGCAGGCCGACCGTGGTCCGGAACCTGGTGACCACGCGGACCTTGGAGGCCACGTGGATGAGGTCCTGGACGCGCATGAGCTTGGACACGGCGGCGGCCATCTCGGGCATGAGCCCCGGGGCCAGGGCCGCGAGCGCGTCCCCGTCCGCCTCGGCCGAGAGCAGCCAGTCGCGGAACCCGCCCACGGTCAGCCCGGCCACGGGCGAAAGCGCCTCGCGGTCCAGGGTATCGACGATCAGCCGGGTCACGGCGTCGTCCTCGTAGGGGATGACCAGATCGTCCAGGAAGGCGGTCAGTGGGACCTCGGCCAGGCACATCTGGGCCACGGCCCGCTCACGGGCCGAGCGCGCCCCGATCCCGGCCAGTTCGTCCCCGGACTTGGGCGCGGAGGCTGCGGCCAGCAGAGCGCGCAGGTCCGCATAATCATGGGTCACGCTGTCGATGGTGATGGCATACATGGCGGCACGGGGTTCAGGGTTGCAGCAAGAGGACCTCGGACGGAAGGGCTTGATCCGGTTTGCGAAAATCGTTCCATCCCGAAGAGACGGACATCCGCTCCGCCCCCATCCGCATCACTGTACCCTGTCCGGCCCGCCCGAGACAAGGAAATTGCCGCCTGCGCCCCCCCGGCCCGGCCGCGCCGGAGAGCGCCGGACGCGGCAGGCGACCCTCGACAACATTGTCAGAACAGGCGTCCAGATTGTCCCATATTGTGCAAATCCGGCATGTTGCGCAGGGCGTGTGGACCGATTGCAAATCCGGTCCGCCGGGCATAAATTGCCCTTTCCGCACCGTGCGGCGCGACCCCCGAACAACAAGACCACCGCCCCAGGCGAAACAACCAGCGACCCGGTCACCGCTCTCGGTACACGAACAGTGCAACAACTCACGCAACTGCCGCTCATCCTCGGAGCGGCGCTCCTGGGCGGCCTGCTCGTCGGCCGCCTGAACATCCCCGGCGGCGTCATCATCGGCTCCATGCTCGCGGTCATCGCCCTGAAGACCCTCTCGTCCCTCAACCTGGAGCTGCCGGGCAACTGGCCCTTCCTCATCGAGGTCGCCGTGGGAGCCACCGTGGGCATGAGCTTCTCCCCGGCCATCCTGCCGGAGCTGAAGCACTACCTCGTCCCCATCCTGACCTCGGCCCTGCTGCTCATCCTCCTGGGCGGGTTCCTGGCCGTCATCTTCTCCAGATTCTGGGGCATCGACCTGACGACCGCGTTTATCAGCACCAGCCCCGGGGCCATGACCGCCATGACCGGCATGGCGGGCGGCCTCAAGGTGGACATCTTCCTGGTCCTGACCTTCCACGTCATCCGCGTGGTCCTGGTCATCCTCCTGGCCCCGGCGCTCATGCGGCTGTGCCGCGCCCTGCTCTAGCGGGCCCGGTCAGGAGCCGGATTCCACGGGTTGTTCCATGAGGTCCAGGACGCAGGCGGCGAACAGGGCCGCGCCCGGCGCCAGGCAGCGCTCGTCGAAGTCGAAGCGGGCGTTGTGGTGCCCGGCGGCCAGGTCGCTGCCGAGCATGAGGTAGGTCCCGAGCCCGCCCCGCCCCTGGACCTCGGCCAGCATCAGGGCGAAGTCCTCGCTGCCGCGCAGCTCCATGCGGTCGATGATTTCGGCGGGATCGAAAAAGTTCATGGCCTCGGCCGCCCGTCGGACCCGCGCCGCCAGCCCGGGATCGCTCTCCCCGCTCACGCTCCGCCCCACCTCGGTCAGCACGGCGTCCACGCCGTACATCTTCGCGGCCCCGGCGACCACCTCCCTGGCGCGCTCGAACATGCAGTCGTTGATCGCGGAGGTCTCGCCGCGCGTCTCGGCCTTGATGAGCGCGTTCGGGGGCACGACGTTGCGCCCCTGCCCGGCGTTGAGCACGCCGACCGTGACCCGCGATGCGCCCTGCCCGTGGCGGGGTATGGCGTGGAGGTTCAGGGCCGCGTTGGCTGCGGCCAGCAGGGCGTTGCGCCCCTGTTCCAGGGCCGCCCCGGCATGGGCCGCCACCCCGGTGAAGGCGACGTCGAACTTGGTGGTGGACAGGAACCCGCCCGTGCCGCAGACCACTTGCCCGGTCCGGGGCGCGCGGAACCCGATGTGCCCGCCCAGGAGGTAGTCCACCCCGTCGAGCGCCCCGGCGTCGACCATGGGCCCGGCCCCGCGCACGCCCTCCTCGCCGGGCTGGAAGATCAGCCGGACCGTGCCGTGAAGCTGGTCCTTGCACTCGGCCAGGAGCTCGGCCACGCCCAGGCCCATGGCCACGTGGCCGTCGTGCCCGCAGGCGTGCATGACCCCGGCGTTGACCGAGGCGAACCCCTCGCGGAAGGGGCGGTGCTCCTCGTCACACGCCTCGTCCAGATCGTTGGCGTCCATGTCGAAGCGTAGGGCCACCACCGGACCCTCGCCGCAGCGCAGCTCCCCGACCACCCCGGTCAGGCCGCCGCGCATGCTGGCGATCAGGTCCGGGTCGCCGCCCTGGGCCACGGCGCGCTCCATGTGGGCCGTGAGTTCATCTTCCGAAGGCACGCCGAGCATGGACTCGCGGCGGACCGCCTCCTGGCCGAGACGGACCTCGTATCCGGCGGCCGAAAGCGCGGCCGCGACCATGGAGGCGGTCCGGAACTCGGTCCAGGCGGCCTCGGGACAGCGGTGCAGGTCGCGCCGCCGCCCAATGAGCCCGTCTTCCAATGCCGCCGCCAGCCGTTCGATATTCTCTGTCATGTCGCCCCTCCGATTGTGCGTCCCCCTGTTCTGGCCCATCGGGCGGCCAAATGCAAAGGGGAACCCGCGCTTGCCGCCTCCGCACGAGATGGCCGCCGTCCATGCGAAAAGGCCCGGAAGGAACGCCTTCCGGGCCTTTGCCGTCCGGCCCTCGGGCCGTGGTGATTCGTTCGCGCCGGGTCGCCGCCTAGTCGTGGCTGTGACCGTGGCCGCTGCCGCCGTCGTGGGCGTGGTCCACATCGTGGCTGTGGGCGCCGTGGCCGTGCCTGTGCTCGCCCTCGGCCCCGTGCTCATGCTCGTGGCTGTGCCCATGGCTGTGCGCGTGGCAGTGTTCGTGGGTATGGGTGGTGCCGTCCTCGTGGGTATGCTCGTGCACGTGGGCGTGTTCGTGCTCATGTTCGTGCTCGTGCTTCCCCTTGTCGCCGTGGGCGTGCTTGTGGGCCACCTTGTCCTTGCCGAGATTGCAACCGCAGTCCTTGCACATGGCGTCGCTCCTTTGGGGTTGAGTTATATCCCTCTATACAAACTATGTATTCAATCCCCGCAGCGGGCAAGCCCCGCAAGAATATTCTTTTCATGCCCCGGCCGGTGAACCGAACACCGCGAGGTGACACGCTTTCGCACGAAATCCGCGTCCGTTCCCGCCACGGCGCACGGGACGCCGCGCGGTGCCGGGAATCAGTCTTCCAGGCCCGCCACATAGTCCATGATGGCCCGAGCCGAACGCTTGGACCGGCTCACGGCCTCGGCCACGGTCTTGGCCCCGGTGACCACGTCGCCCGAGGCGAACACGCCCTCGCGGGTGGTCCGGCCGTCCTCGTCGGTGATGATCAGGCCGGTCTTGCCCACTTCCAGGCCGACCAGGTTGGAGCGCGGGGCCTGGCTGACCGCGATGAAGATGGAGTCGGCCTCGAACAGGAATTCCGAGCCCTCCACGGGCTCCACGCGCGCCCGGCCGTCGTCGCCCTCCACCAGCCGGGTCTCCACGCAGACCACGCCCCGGTCGTTGATCTCCTCGGGGGAGGTGTAGAAGCGGAAACGGACCCCGTCGACCTTGGCATACTCGTACTCGTACTTGGTGGCGGACATGTCGCCCTCGCCCCGGCGATAGAGCACGGTGACCTCGCGGGCGCCCTTGCGCAGGGCGGTCCGGGCCACGTCCATGGCCACGTTGCCCGCGCCGATGACCGCGACCTTCTGGCCCAGGCTGTAGACCGAGGGGTTCTTGAGGTAGTGGATGGCGTAGTGCACGTGGCCCAGGGTCTCGCCCTTGAGCCGAAGCGGCCTCGGGTTCCACACGCCGGTGCCGATGAAGATCGCCCGGTACTCGTCCCGGAACAAATCGTCGATGCCGATGACCGGCCCGATGAGGGTGTTGGGACGGATCTTCACGCCCAGGCCCAGGAGCTTCTCCTTGAGCTTCTCCAGGATGTCCTTGGGCAGGCGGAAGTCCGGGATGCCGTATTGGAGCACCCCGCCGATCTTCTCCTTGGACTCGAACAGGGTCACGTCGAACCCCTGGCGCGCCAGGATGAAGGCCACGGTGATCCCGGCCGGGCCGGAGCCGACGATGGCGATGCGCCTGGCGTTGTTGGCGTTCTCCGGCCGCTCCGGCTGGAACTGCTCCAGGTAGTAGCGGGAGACGTACTGCTCGATGCTGCTGACCTGGACCGGCGCGCTCTTTCTGCCCAGGACGCAGTGCCCCTCGCAGAAGTGCTCGTGGGGACAGATCAGCGAACAGACCGAAGTCAGCGGGTTGTTCTCGAACAGCATGGCCCCGGCCTTGCGCATGTCGCCCGCAAGCAGGGCCTCGACCATCAGGTTGGCCGGGGTTGATACCGGGCAGCCCTTGCTGCACAGCGGCTTCTTGCATTGCAGGCAGCGCGACGCCTCTTCAATAATATGCTTGCCCATTCCGTTTCCTTGTTGGTTGTCGATACGGCTCGTCGAACCGGACAGAAGGATGGTCCTACAGCATGTCCGGGCGACGCGCAATTCCCGGACGGCCGCCTCGATACTGGGTCATTGCGACCCGGCGCACGGCCGGGATCGGGTCACATGGGCACACAGGGCGCCGCCCCTTGGCCGAGGGGGGGCCATTTCGGCCCGGACGCCGATTTACATATGACCACACAACCATCTTGATTCATTTGTTAATTAGCATGGAAACAGGGCAAAATGGCCCGCTCCCGCCGCCGGGGTGCGCCGCTGGCCCCGGAATTGCTTTGACCGGGCCGTTCGGCGCGACCCGACGCCACGGCCCGGCCGTGGAAATCCCGGCCCCGACCGGTTCCGGCTCAAGTGCCAAATCATTATGCACAGCAATGGTTATTGACATGCTAGATTGAGCATAATAATAGAACCGTCTGTCTGGGATATCGTATAATTCCCAACTGTTCGAAACGCTGCCGCTGAAATCGACACGGTCGTGTTCCGCACTGCCGAGGGGGGCGGCGCGGAGTTCTCGGATGCACGTCCGGTCTGCCCACGCTCAAGAGGAAACGGTAATGAAATGCTCCCGCCTGCTGCTGTTCATCGGATTGCTCACCGCACTTTTCATCACGCCCGCCCTCGCCCAGGACGAGGGCGGAAAAGCCAAGGACAAGGCCGAGTACACCCTCGGTGAAATCGTCGTCAGCGATTCGTCCTCGACCCTGGAGAACTCGACCACGGTGACGGAGATCACCGCCGAGGACCTGAAGAACGCCGGGGCCCTGACCCTGGCCGACGCCTTCAAGATGGTGCCCGGCGTGACCACCCGCACCGCGGCGGACGGCACCTGCCGCATCGACATCCGCGGCATGCGCACGCGGAACATCAAGCTGCTGCTCAACGGCATCCCGTTCCTGTCCGTGCTCGACGGGCAGTTCGATCCCGACGCCATCCCGGTGGAGAACATCGCCCGCATCAAGATCATGCGCGGCGCCTCCTCGGTGCTCTACGGCAACGACGGCAACGCGGGCGTCATCGACATCATCACCAAGAAGGGCACCAAGGATTTCAAGGGAACCGCCGGCGTCATGGCCGGCATGGGCGATCTCTACAAGGCGCAGTCCACCATCGCGGGCGGCAGCGGCAAGTTGGACTACTACGCGGGCGCCAGCTACCTGACCCGCAACAACTTCCCCGTATCCTCGGATTTCGACAAGAACGCACTCCAGGATTCCGACGAGCGCAAGAACAGCTACCGCAAGCACGCCAACGTCCTGGGCAACGTGACCTATCAGGCGAGCGACGACACCAGCTTCGGCGCGGTCCTGAACATGTTCGAGGGCGAATACGGCAAGCCGCCGTCCACCCTGACCAACGCCGGCGACCCGTTCGCCAAGAACCCCAAGTACGAGAAGGTCCTGGACTACAGCGGCGCGGACCTGCAGCTGGCCATGAACCACGCCTTCAACAAGACCGTGGACACCCGGCTCATGGTCTACGCCAGCCGGGAATACACCGAGACCTCGCGCTACGATTATTCCAACTACGCCACCCAGACCAGGAAGAACTCCTACCACAGCAAGGCCACGTCGACCACGGTGGGCCTGAACAACCAGTGGGGCTACAACACCGACTCCATGGGCCGCCTGGTCCTGGGCCTGATCGGCGAGCGGCAGAACTGGAGCGAGAACGGCTTCACCCGGCCCAACAACACCTCCTCCACGCCCCTGGACTCCAACGAGACCCTGAGCAACTACACCGCCGCGCTCCAGGACGACCTGACCCTGTTCGACGACCTGCAGATCTCCATGGGGCTGAGCCTCAACGGCCAGGCCCGGACCGACAAGCGCTCGGACACCTATTCCTACGTGCTGGCGGCCAACTACAAGCTCTTCGAGGGCACCACCATCAAGGCGTCCCAGGCGCGCAAGATCCGCAACCCCTCGATCCAGAACCTGTTCGACTCCACCTCGGGCAACGCCGACCTGGTCAATGAAGTGGACTGGCTCTACGAGGCGGGCATCTCCCAGGCCCTGCCCCTGGCCTCCACCCTGGACTTCACCGTGTTCCGGAACGACGCGGAGAACTACATCGAGAAAGACAGCAGCGACGTCTACCAGAACAACGACAAGTACCGCTTCCAGGGCTTCGAGACCACCCTGTCCAGCCGGATCATGGAAGGGCTGAGCACCCAGCTCGGCTACACCTACCTGGACAGCCAGAACCTCTCGGACAACGCCGCCACCGACCGGCTGCAGTACCGCCCGCGCCACAAGCTCACCGCCCAGGCCACCTGGGTCGCGCCGACCAGGACCACGGTCTACGCCGGGTGGCGGTTCTTCTCGGACCAGTGGGCCCTCGACGGTGCCGACAGCAAGCGCATGCCCGACTACGGCCTGATCGACATCAAGATCAGCCAGGCCTTCACGGACACGCTGTCCGCCTACGTCGGCGCGGACAACCTGCTGGACGTGGACTACGCCGAATCCTACGGCTTCGCCCGGCCCGGCCGCGTCGTCTACACCGGACTGGACTACTCGTTCTAGACGGACACGGAGCATCCCGGAGAGTATGTCGGCCCATCTGCGCCTGCGCGAACTGAACATCCGGTTCAACGACCAGGCACCGCCGGTTCTCTCCGGCGTCCGCCTCACGGTGGGGTCCGGCGAATGCCACTGCATCGTCGGCCCCACCGGGAGCGGGAAATCCAGCCTTCTGCTGGCCGCCGCCGGCCTGCTCCCGCCCGACGCGCTCGGCGGCGACATCGAGCGACCCGCGCGGCCCGGCGCGGTCTTCCAGAATCCCGGCACCCAGATACTCTTCGACCACGTGGGGCCCGAGACCGCCTTCGCCCTGGAAAACGCGGGCGTTCCCCCGGACGCCATGCCCGCCAGGGTGGCCCGCGCCCTGGCCGAGGCGGACCTGCCCGTGCCCACGCACACCCTCACCGCGAGCCTGTCCATGGGCCGCCAGTACCGGCTCGTCCTGGCCGGGGCGCTGGTCGCCGAGCCGGGGCTGCTGCTGCTCGACGAGCCGTGCGCCCAGCTCGACCCGGACGGCTGCCGGGCCGTGGCCGGGGTCATCGACGCCACCCTCAGGCGGGGCGGCGGCGTGCTCCTGTGCGAGCACCGACCCGAGCCCCTGGCCGAACGCATCACCCACTGGTGGCGGATAGAGGACGGCGCGCTGCGGCCTTCCGGTCCGCCTTCGTCCGGTCCGCCCCCCTCCCCCGCCGCCCCGCGCCGCTCGGCGGCCCGGCCGACCGACCCCGGCGTCCCGCCGCTGCTGGACATCCGGGACCTGCGCCTCCGGCGGGGGGCCAACCAGGTCTTTTCCGGCCTCGACCTGGCCATCCGGCCGGGCGAGGCCGTCCACGTGGAGGGCGGCAACGGCAGCGGCAAGTCCTCCCTGACCCGAATCATGGCCGGGTTCCTGCCCCCGGACTCGGGCCGCCTGAGCCTGTTCGGCGAGCCCGTGACCCCGGCTCGGCTGCGCGGCCGGGTGGGGCTCGTGCTGCAAAGCCCGTCCGGCCAGCTCTTCGAGGACACGGTCCTGGACGAACTGGCCTTCGCGGCCCGACGCAAGGGGCTTTCCGACCACGAGGGCCGGTCCCGGCGCGTGGCCGAGGGACTGGGCATCGACGCCCTCCTGGACCGCCCCCCGTTCCTGCTCAGCTACGGCCAGCAGCGGCTGACCGCGCTGGGGGCCTGCCTGACCCAGGAGCCGGACCTGCTCATCCTCGACGACCCCTTCGCCGGGCTGGACCGGGACGCCCGGGAGCGGGTCCACGGGCTGCTGGACCGGGAGCGCGCCGAACGGGGCATGGCCGTGCTGGTCACCGGCCACAACCCGACCTCGTCCCTGCGCTTCGAAAATTTCTACACCCGCGAGCTGCGGATCGGCGGAGGACGTCTTGAATCCGTGGCCTGAACCGCGCGCACGGCGCACCGGCTTCGCGCCCCCGGCCCGGGCCATGCTCATCCTCTGCCCGGCGCTCTCGCTGCTGGCCGTGGTCTGGCACGGCCCGTGGTCCATGCCGGTCCTGGCCGTGATCGAGGGCGGCCTGCTCCTGATCTCGCGGCCCGGCCCGCGCCGGGCGCTGCGCCTGGCCATGGCCTGCTTCTGGCAGATCGCGGTGGTCACGGGGCTGTACTGCCTGCGCTTCGGGCCGCAGGAATGGCAAAGCGGCCTCGACGTGTCCCTGCGCCTGATCCTGGTCTTCATCCCCGGCATGCTGACCATCCGCCTGGTCCCGCCGGCCGCCTTGGAGCGCATCCTCAAGCGCATCCTGCCGGGGAACCTGCCCTTCGTGGCCTCCTGCTGCCTGCGCTTCTTTCCCCTGCTCCTGGAGCGCGTGCGGATCATCCACGAGGCCCAGGTCCTGCGCGGGGCGCGGGTGCTGCCGCGCGAACTGCTCAACCCGCGCAACTGGCCCGACGCCGTGTCCTGCATCGCCCTGCCCGCCGTGTTGCAAAGCATCGAACTGGCCACGGAGATCGCCAACAGCGCCAAGGCCAGGGGGTTCAGCATGCAAGGCAGGCGCACGGTCTGGCCCCTGAACGAAGAACAACGACACGCGGAGGCCAGGGCCGCCGCAAAGGAGTCCGCCCGATGACCGCCCAAGCCTCCTCCGGACTGCGCGACACGCTGCTCGTGGGGTTCTGCGCCCTGTTCCTGCTGGTCACCAAGATGGCCCTGCGCCTGAACCTGGGCATTCCGGGCCACGCCATGTTCTTCACCATCTTTTTCCTAATCCTGCCCAGGGCGGTCACCGGGCGGAAGCTCGCGGCCACGGCCACCGGCCTGGCCGCCGGGCTGGCCTCGGTGCTGCTCGGCATGGGCAAGGGCGGCCCCCTGCTGCTGCTCAAATTCCTGTTCCCGTCCCTGTGCGTGGACCTCGCCTTCCTGCTCTTTCCCGGCATGGGCGGCTCGCTGCTCTTCTGCGCCCTGGTCGGATTCGCGGCGGCCACCACCCGCATCGTCGGCGTGGCGGTCACGGACTGGCTGGTGGGCATGGACCCCGCGATCATCATGGCCCACGCCTTCATCAAGACCCTCGGCGGGGCCCTGTTCGGGGCCCTGGGCGGCCTGGCCGCCGCGCCCATAATCCGTAAACTCAAGGCCAGGGGGCTGCTCCCCCGGGGCCGATAACCAAGAGGCTGGCATGCTTTACTATCTGTGCATCGACGACACCGACAACCTGGAAACCAAGGGAACCGGCTGGCTGGCCGAACGGGCCTGCAATGAGATGACGGAGCTGGGGCTGGGCTCGTTCTCGGCCATCAGCCGCCATCAGCTCTTCGTCCATGAGGACGTGCCCTACACCTCGCACAACAGTTCCATGTGCGTGGAGGTCACGGACTGCGGCGAGCCCGACGCGCTCATCCGCTACATGCAGGACTTCCTGGAGCGCAACGGCGCGCCCGGTTCCGACCCCGGCCTGTGCCTGGTCCCCGAGACCCTGTCCAACGAGGCCAGGGAGCGGCTCATCCGCTTCGGCAACGACGCCAAGTGCACCGTGCTGAACAAGGGGCTGGCCTACGCCCTGGCCGGGGAACTCGGCGTGCACCTGTCCGAGCACGGCGGCACGGGCGACGGCGTGGTCGGGGCCCTGGCGGGCGTGGGGCTGCGTATGGGCGGCGACGACGGCCGCTACCGGGGCTGGATGCACCTGGGCCCCGAGGATACGGCCATGCCCGCGGGCGAGATCGCCAGGCAGTGCGGGGCCCATCACGTGCAGGACGAGGCGGACCACGCCCTGGCCGACGAGACCCCGGTCCTGCTCCGGAAGCGCATCAAGCTCATCCGCCGCCACGGCCTGCCCGTGCTCCTGGCCCGGCCCGACGAGACCGGCGGGACCATGCGCCTGTTGCACAAGAACGAATTGAAGATATACTGATTCCAAGGCCGAAGCCCGGCCCAAACCCGCAAGGACGTTCCATGACCACCTTCCTCCGCCTGTTCGCCGCCCTGTCCCTCCTGCTCCTGCTCGGCGCGGGAGCCCTGGCCGAGAGCCCTCCCGGACCGAAGGACGACTCGGTGCCCGAAGCGCGGGCCGGGGTGGAGGCGGCGGCGCGCAAGGCCGGTGCCGCCGGAGTCCGGGCCGAGAAATGGGCGAGCGAGCGCGAAGGCCTGCTCGACCAGGCCCGCCAGCTGCTCTACGACACCGAGGCGGCCCGTTTCGCCGTAACCCGGCAGGAGGCCTACATCGCCAGGGAACGGGCGGACATCGGGGAACTCAAGGCGCGCACGGACGCGGCCCTGGCCACCCGGCGCGACCTGGACCCGGTGATGGAGACGCTCTACGCCGAACTGGTCCGGACGCGGGACGCGGGCCTGCCCTTTGCGAAGGACGAGCGGCGGACCCGGCTGGCCGCCCTGCGGCGGACCCTGGACGACCCGGACGCCACGGCCGGGGAAAAGCTCGGCCGCCTGCTGGAGGCCCTGCGCATGGAGGCGGGCTACAGCCTCGACATCGAGGCCGAGGACGCGGTCATGGAGGCGGACGGCGCACCCATAGCCGTGACCGTGCTGCGCGCGGGCAGGCTGGCCCTGCTGCGCATGCCCGCGTCGGGCGCGTGGGTGGAGCGGTTCGACCCGGCCTCCGGCGAGTGGGCCCGGCTGCCCCACGCCGACGGCCGCGAGCTGGCCAAGGCCGTACAGATTTCGCGCAGGCAGCGCATCGCGGAGCTGGTCTACCTGCCCGTGGGCCATCCCGTGGCGCAAGCGGCCCCGGCAACCCAACAACAAAGGGAGGCGCAATGATCCGCCTGCCCCGCGCCCTGCCGACCTTTTGCCTGACCCTCTTCATCGCCCTGGCCGTCTGGAACGCTCCGGCCCTGGCCCAACAGCGCGAAGTCCCGGCCCGAGAAGACGCCCCGGCCCGCCTGAACGGGCTGGCCGCGTCCATGACGGCCCGGACCGAGGCCGTGAACCAGCTCCTCGACCTCGAAGAAACCGAACTGCGCGCCCGCGTGGCCGCCATGCGCAAGGCGCGGGACGCCGAGCGGGCGCGGCTGGACAAGGCCGTGGCCGAACTGGCGAAGCTGCGCGGCGAGCGCAAGGCCCTGGCGGACCGGTACGAGGCCGTGGCCGGGGAGATGCGCGCGGTGGAGGACGCGGTCCGCTCCAACGCGGCCCAGGCCCGCACGCTTCTGGAAAAGAGCGCCCGGACGTCGCTTATCCCGGACCGGCTGGCACCGCTCAACCGCATTGCCCGCTCCCGCGACTTTCCCGGCCTTGAGGCCATCGCCACCCTGGGCGGCCTGCTCCTGGACGAAATCGAATCCGGCGCGACCGTGGAGATGCAAGGCGGGACCGTCCTCGGCCCGGACGGCCAGGCGCGCCAAGGCAGCCTGCTGCGCGCGGGCAGCCTCTTTCTCGGCGCGGAGGACCGGGACGGGCGCGCCTACCTGCTCACGCCCGGCTCCATCCCGCCCCAGGCCGTGGCCGCCACGCCCGGCGAGGCGGCCGACGCCATCGAGGCCTGGGCCGACGGCTCGGGCGGGGTCCTGCCCCTGGACCCGTCCCACGGCGCGGCCCTGTCCCTGCTTCAGGCCCGGCGCACCCTGGACGACTGGGTCCAGGGCGGCGGCCTGCTCCTGTGGCCCATCCTGACCATCGGCCTGGCCGCCCTGCTGGTCGTGCTCTACAAGGGCGCGCGCCTGTTCCTGGCCCGCCCCTGCCCCAAGGACTTTCCCCGCCGGCTGCGGGCCGCCCGCGACGCCGACGGCTGGCCGGGCGTGGAGCGGCTGCTCCGCTCCCTGCCCCGCTCCCCGGCCGCGCGGGTGCTCCTGTGGACCTCGCCCGACGCCGACCCGGACCTCCGGGACAAGCAGTTGCAGGAGGGGTTCCTCTACGAGTTGCGCCGCCTGGAGAGCTGGCTCGGGTTCATCGCGGTCATGGCCGCCGTGGCCCCGCTGTTGGGGCTGCTCGGCACGGTCACGGGCATGATCGACTCGTTCCAGGCCGTGACCGTGTTCGGCACGGCCAACCCGAGGATCATGTCCGGCGGCATCAGCGAGGCGCTGATCACCACCCAGGCCGGGCTCGGCGTGGCCATCCCGGCCATGCTCCTGCACCAGTTCCTCAAGCAGCGGGTCCAGGCCCTGTCCGCCGACATGGAGCAGCAGTGCGCGGCCCTCCAGGCCCTGCTCGCGCCCGGCCGCAAAGACGGAGGCGCGGCATGACCGGCCTGCTGCGCACGGTCCTCGACTTCGTGGACGCGGGCGGCGCGACCATGCCGCCCCTGCTCCTGTGCTGCCTGGCCATGTGGTACTGCATCCTGCGCGCCTGGTTCGATCTTCTGCCCGCCTCGGCGGGCGCGCTGCAGGCCGAGATGGACCGGACCTTCGCCTGCCTGTGCGGCCGTTCCGGGGCCGAGGACGCGGACCTGGCCCACGTGCTGGCCGAGGCCGTCCGATCGCGCACCCGCCGCAGGCTGTCCCTGGCCGCCGTACTGGCGGGCGCGGCCCCGCTGCTGGGGCTGCTCGGCACGGTCACGGGCATGATCGACACCTTCGACGGCGTGGCCCGCTTCGGCATGATGAGCCCCAAGGTCATCTCGTCGGGCATCAGCCAGGCCATGATCTCCACCCAGACCGGGCTGGTGGTCGCCGTGCCCGGCCTGATCGCCGTCTATTTCCTGCGGCGGCGGGTCCACCGCCAGCGGCTGGTCCCCGTGCGCCTCGCCTGCCCGGCGGACGGAGGGAACGCGCCGTGAGAATCCTGCGCCGCATCCAGCGCGACGAGTCCGTGGACATCAACGTCGCCCCCATGGTGGACATGATCTTCATCCTGCTCATCTTCTTCCTGGCCACCGCCAGCTTCGTGCGCGAGAGCGGCCTGGACGTGCAGCGCCCGGCTGCGGCCAGCGCAAAGACCTCGGCGGACGAGGCCCTGATCATCGGGGTATCGGCCTCCGGGGCCGTGGCCATCGAGGGCGAACGGCTGGACATCCGGGCCCTGCGTCCGCGCATGGAGCGGTTCGTGGCCGAACGCCCGGCCGGGGCCGTGGTCGTGGTCGCGGACCGGGACTGCCCCACGGGCGTCACCGTGCGCGTGCTCGACGCCTGCCGCCTGGCCGGGGTCCGCTCGGTCAGCCTGGGGGCGCGCTCCGTGGAGGACGGCGCGGGCTACGGCCCGGCAACCGGCGGGACCGCCCCATGACCTGGCTGAAGCCGTCCCTGGCCCTGCTGGGCGCGGCGGCCGTGACCTTCGCCTTCTGCCTGCTCATCCCCCTGCTGGGCACGGTGCGCCACGCGGACGCCCCGGTCCTTCAGGCCGACCCGGTGCCGGTGGCGGCCATGCCGCCCGAGGCCGAGCGCCGCGTGGAGGCGGGTCTCGGGGCTGGTGATGCCGGACTGCATCCAGAAGATTTTCG
>NZ_JBGLYH010000119.1:0-3377 GCF_041414475.1 Pseudodesulfovibrio karagichevae | reverse complement strand
GCAAGGACGGCAGGATATTCCTGGACGAGTACCAGGTGTCCATGGACGAATTGGAGGACCACCTGAAACGGCTGGTGGCCGGGCAGAAGAAGCAGCTCTTCCTGCGCGCGGACAAGGAGGTCCCGTACGGCACCGTGGTCCAGGTCATGGGCGAGATCAAGGCCGCGGGCATCGACAAGCTCGGCATCGTGGCCGAAGAGCCCAAACAAGATAAAAACAAGTAATTATCTAGAGTTGATATAGACATGCGGCAGGGCCTCGGCTTTCTCCTTTCCCTCTTGTTCCACGCGGGCATATTCGCCTTCGCGCTCTTTGGCGTGAACTATTCGGCCCCGAGCGTGAACCTGGACCGGCCCGTATACAATGTGGACCTGATCTCCCTTGCGCCGCCTCCGCCCGGACCGCCTGTCAAGGTGCAGGCCCAGGCCGAGGTTCCGGCCCAGACCCCGGCCGTGCCCGTGGTGGAGGCCCAGCCCGAACAGGCAGAGGCCAAGCCCGTGCCCGTGGTCGAGGCCAAGCCCGAACCCGAGCCCGAGGTCAAGGATATCAGCCCCAAGAAGGTCGAAAAGAAGACCGTGGTCAAGAAAAAGGAAGAGCCCAAGCCTAAGCCCGAACCAAAGCCTGAGCCCAAACCCGAGCCCAAGCCGAAACCGAAGCCCAAGCCCCAGAAGACGGCCCAGCAGTTGCTGGCCGATGGCATGGCCGCGGCCAAGGCCCAGGCCAAGCGCGAGGACGCGGCCCAGCAGAACGCCCTGGCCAGTGAACTGGCCGCCCTGAAGAAGCAGGAGGGCAGCGACGTCTATGCCCACGGCGGCCAGCCCGGCGGCCAGGAAGGCGGCAGGGAAGGCGGCACGGTGGGTGGTTCCGGCTCCGGCCTGTCCGAGGTCTACGCCCTCATCGTCGGGTCGGCCATCAAGAAGCACTGGCGCTATCCCGCCTTTGCCGGCGAGGCCAACCTGACGGTCTCCATAGAGATCACCCTTGCCCCGGACGGCAAGATTCTATCCTCGAAGATCCTGGAACCCTCGAACAATCCTGAATTCGACAGTTCCGCCCTTCGAGCCATCAAGGAAACCGAGTATGTCGAAAAGCCGCGAACCGAACGTGACCGGCTCATTCGCATCAATTTCAACAGCCAGGAACTCTCAGAGTAGATGGTATGCAACGGATAACGACACTTTTCGCTTCTTTTGTTCTCGTCTGCCTCACGGCCGCGCTCGCGTCGGCCCAAGGCCCCCTGACCGTGGACATCCACGGCCCCGGCCAGCGCATGGTCAACATAACCCTGCTCCCGCCCAAGGGGCTCGACGGGCAGCCCGTGCCCGAGGCCGCCGCCAAGGCCTTTGCTGACCTGGTGGCCAACGACCTCGGCTACATCCCGTTCCTCAAGCTGGTCCCGGCGAGCCAACTGCTCGGCGGCGACCCGAGCCACGGCGTGACCGCCCAGGACATCGATTTCAAGCCCTTCCAGCTCGCCCGCGTCGACCTCTGCCTGACCACGGGGTGGAACGGCCAGTACCTCGAGGCCCGCGTGTACGAGACCTTCAGCGGCCGGAGGGTCGTGGGCAAGGCGTACCGCGATGTGGCCGACAAGCTGCCCATGGTGGCCGACCGGTTCTGTTCCGCCTTCCTGGAGGCCCTGACCGGCAAGAAGGGGTTCTTCGATTCGCCGATCGCCTTCGTCAAGCAGACGGGCAAGACCAAGGAGATTTTCACCGTCCTGCCTCAGGGCAGAGACCTCAAGCAGATCACCGATCTGGGCGGGTACAACCTCAGCCCGGCCTGGTCCGCCAACGGCGACCAGCTGGCCTTCACCCACATCGGCGACGAACGCCACGAACTGTGTATCTACGAAAGCAAGACGCAGAAGATCCGCCGCATCGCCAAGGGGCTGGGCGACACGGTCATCAGCCCGGTCTACGGCCCCGGCGACGTGCTCTACGCCTCGCTCAACCTGAACGGGACGACCAACATCTACGAGCTGTCCAAGGCCTTCAAGGTCGGCAAGCGGCTGGCCGGAAGCCCGTACATCGACGTCTCGCCGAGCTTCGACCGCACCGGGTCCAAGATGGCCTTCACCTCGGGCAGGGCGGGCAACCCGCACATCTACCTGCTGGACATGAAGACCGGCCAGGTCCGGCGCGTGACCACCACGGGCAAGTACAACACCCACCCGTGCCTCAGCCCCGACGGCCGGTACGTGGCCTATACCCACCAGACCTCGGACGGGCACCGCATCTACCTGCACGACCTCGAGTCCGGGCGGGAGAAGCAGCTGACCTTCGGCCCCGGCAACGACGAATACCCGGCCTTCGGCCCGGACGGCTACTTCGTGGCCTTCGCCTCCAGCCGGACCGGCCAATACCAACTGTATCTGACCACCAGACACGGAGATACGCCGCACAAGATATCCACCGGCAAGGGGGCCGCTTTCGCGCCTGCCTGGGACACTTCCTTGCAGTGGTAAATTGTCATATGATCAGGGTTGATTTTTGTCTTGGAAAAGGTAAAGCGTAAAAGGTGCGAAAACCGAGCGCTCTCGGGTTACTGAAAAATGCCGAGCGACGGCTCTATCAAGGAGTGAGCATGAAAATTAAATGGTATGTCGGTATGGTGGCCCTTTTGGCCTTGTCCCTTCTTCTCTTTGCCGGCTGTGCAAAGAAATCCACAACCACGGAGCCGACCCAAGGTCAGGTCGAGGTAAAGGACGACACCCAGTGGACTCCGCCTGCGCAGCAGGAACCCGCTGTCGATGAAGCCACCCTGGCCGCCGAGGCGCAGGCCCGCGCCAAGTCCGAGGCCGTCCAGGAACTGACCAGCGTGACCATCCATTTCGCCTTCAATTCCTACGAGCTCAGCGATGAGGCCCGTTCCGTTCTGGCCCAGAAGGCCAACATCCTGCGCAAGTACAAGGGCGTCAACGTGGTCATCGAAGGCCACTGCGACGAACGCGGCACCGAGGAATACAACCTCGCCCTGGGCGAGCGCCGCGCCCGCGCTGCGTATGAGCATCTGGTCATCCTCGGCGTGGAACCGGAACGTATGAAGATCGTCAGCTACGGCGAGGAATACCCCGTCGACCCCGGCCACAACGAAACCGCCTGGGCCAAGAACCGGCGCGACGAATTCGTGGTCAAATAGACCGGCGAGAGTATGGTTAAAGTAAAAACGCCGCCCTGTTGGGCGGCGTTTTTTTTGTGCCTCCGGCGGCCGGGGGAAGGGGGAAAGGAAACCCTTTGAAAAGGGCTTTCTGTGCAACCGGAAACATGGGTAACACTTCTGCCCGGGTACATGGGTAACACCTTTATTGTTCGTCCACCGGTTCCGGGGGCCTGATCAGGCCCCCGGAACCGGTGGCGGGCAGGACGCCGAGCAGG
>NZ_JBGLYH010000118.1:0-3699 GCF_041414475.1 Pseudodesulfovibrio karagichevae | reverse complement strand
CCTCCAGGCTCTCATGCCCAAAGTGTTACCCATGTTCCCGGGCTAATGTGTTACCTATGTACCCGGGCTGTACCCCCTTCTCCCCTTCCCCCGGACCCCCATCCCCTTTTCCTTCCTAAACTTTTTGGAGCCGCTTCGCGGAAGGAAAAGGGCGGGAGGGGGTGTTTTTTGTGTGATGTGTTTGACCGGGGCGGGAGGGCGGTTTAGAAAAAACGGGCAGCATGGGAATCGGCGGATGCTGCATGGGGGCGTGCGGAGGGAGCGCGGCCTGCTTGGCTTTGGAGCATTGATACGATCATTTCAAACACAGGAAGACAATTCATGGACATCCGATCTCTGAAACTCGCCTATTTTTCTCCCACTGGGACCACCGCTGCCGTGGTCGAAGCCATGGCCGAAGGGCTGGGCTACGACGTTATCGAGGACGTGGACATCACCATGCCCGAGGAGCGGCAGGAGCCGCTTGAGGCCTCGGCCGAAGACCTGCTGGTGATCGCCGTGCCCGTTTACGGCGGGCGCGTGCCCTTTCTTCTCGAGCCGTGGCTGCGCACCCTGGAACTCGACGGGACGCCCGTGGTCTGCGTGGTCGTGTACGGCAACCGCGCCTTCGAGGACGCCCTGATCGAGCTGTCCGACATCGTCACCGAGCGGGGCGGGGTGGTCCTTGGCGGCGCGGCCTTTGTCGGGGAGCATTCCTTTTCGAACGACGAATATCCGGTGGCCGTGGCCCGGCCCGACGCGGACGATCTGCGCGGGGCCGGGGACTTCGGTCGCCGGATGCGCGAGGCCGTGGACGCGCTGTCCTCCATCGACGCCGCCTCCAGGCCGGACATCCCCGGAGACCGTCCCTACAAGGAGCGCAAGCCGCGCGGGCCGGTGGACTTCATCCAGGTCGGCGACGAGTGCGTCCTGTGCGGCGTCTGCGCCGAGCAGTGTCCGGTCGGGGCCATCGACGAAGAGGACCTGAAGCACACGGACCCGGACAAATGCATCATGTGCTGCGCCTGCATCAAGGTCTGCCCCGAGCACGCCCGCAGCGCCAAGCCCGGCAGCCCGGTGGAGGGCTTCGCCAAGTGGCTGAACGAGAATTGCGCCGAGCGCAAGGAACCCGCGTACTTCTTGTAACCCGTCCACCTGAGCCTCGTGCCGGATTGAATTCGTCGGGCAGGGTGCCCGGATATCCACTGACCGGAAACAGGAGTGACCATGGACAGCTCGCTCGTTCGCAATCTCGGACCGGAATTCGAACCCGTGGCGGTCGTCTGGAGCGACGTCGTCCCGGATGACGTGTTTCAATTCAAGAAGGGGAGGTTCGGCTGTACCCTCTATCTCTTTGCCGAGGCCTCCCTGAACGGGAGGATTGCCGCCGGAAGCCGTGAGACCGTCATGTGCCCAGGAGGGCGGGCCGCTCTGGGGCTGGGCGTCGACTTCGACGCCTCCGAGGAAATGCTCGACCAGCACGCGGCACTGTTCAGCAAGGGGGTGCGTTCGGCCCGGGACGGGAAGGCCTATGAAAAGGTCATGGAAGGCGTTCCCCGCACCTGGCACGACATGTATGAATACGGAGAGCGCAGGCACAGTTCCGGCGACCTGGCCAGGGATTGGATTCTGCACGGGCTGCCCCGTTATGACATTCCGCACGAATACGTGCTGTTCAAGCCGCTGAGCCGGGTGGAGAACGAGGACAATGTCCGCGCGGTCATTTTTCCGGTCAACCCGGTTGAACTCTCCGGCCTGGTCACATTGGCCGGATCAATCATGCCCGGTGTCGATCCGGTACAGGTCCCCCAGGGGCCGGATTGCACCGGCCTGGCCGCGTTCGCCTATGCCCAGGCCGAAACCGGGAACCCCCGGGCCGTCCTGGGGATGATGGGACTTGATGGCCGGGAAATGATGCGCAAGCGATTCCGGGATGAGGTGTTGACCTTCACCGTGCCTATGCCGCTGTTTGAGCGCATGGAGGCCGAAGCGGACGACTGCGTGTTCCAACTTTCGTCGTGGGCCGAACTGGCCGGTTAGGGCTCCTCGCGGGGCCCCCCCCTGCGGCCTTGCCTCGCCTGTGAAACGACTTTATTTATGGGGAAAAGGGAGTGATTCAATGCATGAAACCAGCCTGGGCGGCACGCTCCGCGACTATCTCACCGGCGAGGAGATAGACGAGACCACCTTCGAGGAGTTCCGCCAGCTCCTGGCCCGCCTCCTGGTGGAGGAGAAGGGCTACCCCAAGGACCGGCTCAAGGCCAAGG
This sequence comes from Pseudodesulfovibrio karagichevae, assembly GCF_041414475.1. Classification (NCBI taxonomy): domain Bacteria; kingdom Pseudomonadati; phylum Thermodesulfobacteriota; class Desulfovibrionia; order Desulfovibrionales; family Desulfovibrionaceae; genus Pseudodesulfovibrio; species Pseudodesulfovibrio karagichevae. Next base: position 1,453 of record NZ_JBGLYH010000118.1, on the reverse strand, counting down.
TCCCGCTGAAGTACTGCGTGGAGGGCGGGGAGTTCGAGCGGATCATAGACTTCGTGCTCTATGACGGGCAGGGCAGGCCCGTGTTCCTGGTCATGTTCTGCGCGGGCGACGTGTCCACCTTCGAGCGCGAGACCGTGTGCGCGGCCCGGCTCATCGAAGGCGGCCCGGTTCCGTACGCCCTGGTCACCGATACCATGGACGCCACGCTGCTCGACGTGCGTACCGGCGACGAGGTGGCGCATGGCATGAGCGCCGTGCCCGACTTCGCCCGCCTCATGGAGATGGTCGACGCGGCCGAGATCAAGCCGCTGACCAAAGAGCAGCGCGAAAAGCAGACCCGCGTGTTCCACACCTACTGCGGCTTCGTCTGCGGCGACCACTGCGAATGCTCGCTGCCGCCCATGCCGGTCAAGAAGTGATGCCAAAGATAGATAAGCCGCAGGAATTTGTCATCGATCACGTCAGTCGGACGTTATCCAAGCTGTTTGCCTGGGCAGGGTTGATACTCTCTGTCCTCATGGTTATTCTGTATGTTGCGACTTCCAGCGGGATATACAACCTGGATGTCCGTTTCATGGGGCTATGCGTTGTGATTGCCGTGATTTCCCCCCTGTTCCTGTATTCCCTGTCCGCAAACAAGCCACTTCTGGAGACGAGTGAGGAGGGCATCATGGCCGGAGGATTGGTCCGATGGTATTGCCCCTGGTCAAATGTCAAAAATATAGCCGTCAGCAACGTGGAGCGCAAAATCAAAGGCGGATTGTTGATGCCGGCCCTAACCGGAACGTTCAAGGAGTTGGTCATCGAGATTCATTCCCCGGACGACGTGTATTACGACAACTGGCTGCATAAGGCGTTGCGCGATTTGGTGGTCAAAGATGGGAGTATAATTCTATCAGTGGAGCGACAAACGTCCATGTCTAAGGAGCAAGTCTGTAAAATTTTGTTCGAACGCTGGCAGCAGGCACTCGACCCGACGCGGGAAAGCCGGGCATAGGCCCGGCTTTCCGTTTTTCAAAGGGGAGAGGGGAAAGGGATCAATCCACGAAGACGATGCAACCTTCCGGGCAGGTGTTCATGATGTCGCGAACTTCTTCCTCGGTGACCTCGGACCTGCTCACATAGGGCATGTCCAGGGCTTCGTCCCACTGAAATACGTCCGGGTTGAGGTCGATGCACCCCTGGCAGGAGCGGCAGTCTCCCAACTCGATGGCCACTTCACGATGCTTGGTACAGGTATTGGTATCACTCATAATCTGATAATAGTTACTACTGATGTCAATGGCAAGTATTATCGCTATCGTCTTTCATGCTCGAAGTGATGATCGGCAAAATCGGGAGGAGCGGCACGGCGGTCCGCGCTCGCACACTCCCTGCGGAGCGGCGTAAAAAGTTTAGGAAGAGAGAGGGGATGGGGGTCCGGGGGAAGGGGAGAGGGAAAGCCGCAAGGATG
>NZ_JBGLYH010000117.1:0-3903 GCF_041414475.1 Pseudodesulfovibrio karagichevae | reverse complement strand
GGAAGGGGAGGAAAACCCTTTGAAAAGGGTTCTTTCCTCCCCTTCCCCCAGACCCCCATCCCCTCCTTTTCCCAAACTTTTTTGCGCCGCTGTGCGGAAGGGGTGAGTTTGGGGGAGCGTCTTACTGTTCCTCCGGCCAAAACGCCCGACAGCCCCGGGCACATACGGCGATCGCCACGGGTCGTTATAATAATTGCAAACAGCTTTAGGGGGCGTTGTCTTAAGAATAGGCGCATGGCAAACAGCGCCTACCCCGGCGTTGCCGCACCGTGCGGCGCGCCCCAGCCTTCGGCCCTGGAGGTCCGATGCAGCGTCTGTCTGCCATACTGCTCACGCTTTGCTGCCTGGCCCTTGCCGCCACAGGCTGCTCTTCGGAACCGCCCGGCGAGGCGCACCCGGTGAACCCCCGTGGCAAGCCCATGACCCTGACCTTCAACGGCGGCCCGCGCGGCGGCACATTCAACCAATTCGCCAACAAGATGGCCGCGCTCATCTCCGAGGACGTGCCCAACCTGGACGTCCTGGCCAGACAGTCCGCCGGCTCGGTGTCCAACCTGCTGGCCCTGTGCGCGGGCGAGGCGGACATGGCCATCGTCAACGCGGGCGACGCCTTCCTGGGGCGCACCGGCAAGCTGCGCTGCGTGGACAAGAAATACGTCGAAATCCAGGCCCTGGCCTTCCTTTACGGGTCTCCGGCCCAGCTGGTGGTCCGCGCGGACTCGAACATCCACACCGGCCTGGACCTGCGGGGCAAGGTCATCGCCGTGGGCAACCCCGGCTCGGGCGCGGCCCTGTCCGCCGAGCGATTCTTCCGGCACCTCGAGCTCTGGACCCGATTCGAACACCGACCCGTGGGCTACGCCGAGGCCGCCGCCGACTTCGCAGCCGGAGAGGTGGACGGCTTCTGGATCCTGGCGGGCGCTCCCACCGCCGCCGTCATCGAGGCGGCCGCCGCCGTCCCGGTGCGGATCCTGAACCTGCATGAAACGGCTACGGCCTCCGGGTTCTACCGGCTCTACCCCTTCTATTCGCATGCGACCATCCCGGCCGGGACCTATCCGGGCCAGACCGAACCCGTAAGCACCTTCCAGGACGCGGCCCTGTGGTGCGCCCGCCCGGGCCTGGACAACCGGACCGTGTACGACAGCCTCCAGGCCGTGTTCTCCGCCCGGCGCATGGAAGAATTGCGCCGCATGCACACCGCAGCCGGGTCACTGAGCCTGCAAACCGGCATCGACAACCTGTCCATCCCCCTGCACCCCGGCGCGGTCCACTTCTGGTCCGAGCACCAACTCAAGATTCCGGCCATCCTGATGCCCTAGGGGCACCCTTTGCCGCCTTCCCCTGGCGGCAAATCGGTCCAACCCGTTGATTTGATTGACCGCTCAACCAGTCAACCGTGAATCGCCCGCAATGCGTTGCCGTGCAAGGATAAATACTGCTTGACTGAAATTGAAAAACCCTCGTACGAATGGTCATCTGTATTGCGGTCACACCAGTCTGTCGGGAGGTTGTCAGCCGCGGGCCGCGCCGGTCCGCGCACCACTTTTCCGCTCTTCAACGACTGGGCCATAACTGAATCAAGGGAGGCCTGATCATGGCACTGTTCACCAAGGAAGAAGCGCTCAACTACCACTCCAGCAAACGCAAGGGCAAGCTGGAGGTCATCTCCATCAAGCCGTGCAGGAACCAGAAGGACCTGTCCATGGCCTACAGCCCCGGCGTTGCCGAGGCCTGCCGCGCCATCCACGCGGACACCGAAAAGGTCTACGACTACACCAACAAAGGCAACCTGGTGGCGGTCGTGTCCAACGGCACCGCCGTGCTCGGCCTGGGCAACATCGGTCCCGAGGCGGGCAAGCCGGTCATGGAGGGCAAGGGCGTTCTGTTCAAGATATTCTCCGACATCGACGTCTACGACCTGAACATCAGCGCCAAGACCCCCGATGAAGTGGTCGCCTTCTGCAAGCTCCTGGAGCCCACCTTCGGCGGCATCAACCTGGAGGACATCAAGGCCCCCGAGTGCTTCGAGATCGAGACCCGGCTCAAGGCCGAGATGGGCATCCCGGTCTTCCACGACGACCAGCACGGCACGGCCATCATCTCGGCGGCCGGCATCATGAACGCGCTGGAAATCTCCGGCAAGAAGATCGACGAGATCAAGATCGTGGTCTCGGGCGCGGGCGCGGCGGCCATCGCCTGCTCCAACCTCTACGTGCACATGGGCGTCAAGCGCGAGAACATCTTCATGTTCGACTCGCGCGGCCTGATCCACGCCGGGCGCGAGGGGTTGAACGAGTTCAAGAAGGCCTACGCCCAGGCCGAGGACAAGGGCTCCCTGGCCGACTGCATGGTCGGGGTCGACATGTTCCTGGGGTTGTCCGTCAAGGACGCCATCAGCCAGGACATGGTCAAGACCATGGCCGACAACGCCATCATCTTCGCCTGCGCCAACCCGGACCCGGAGATCACCTACGACGCGGTCAAGGAAGTGCGCCCGGACATCATCATGGGCACCGGCCGGTCCGACTTCCCGAACCAGGTCAACAACGTGCTCGGCTTCCCGTTCATCTTCCGCGGCGCGCTCGACTGCCGGGCCAAGACCATCAACGAGGAGATGAAGATCGCCGCCGCCGACGCCCTGGCCCGCCTGGCCAAGGAGCCGGTCTCCCAGGACATCTGCGACGCCTTCGGCGTGGACAAGCTCGAATTCGGCATCGACTACATCATCCCCAAACCGCTTGACCCGCGCGTCCTGACCTGGCTGGCCCCGGCCGTGGCCAAGGCCGCCATGGACACCGGCGTGGCCCAGATCCAGCTGGACCTCGACCAGTACGCCAAGGACCTCGAAGCCCGCATGAAGGCCTCCAAGGCCCGCACCAAGCTGGTGGTCGACTCCTTCGGGTACGACATCTAGTTGAAACGACGATACGCATTAGAAGGCCGGGCACATTGCCCGGCCTTTTTTTGTGGATATGTGATGCCGTTGCGCGGGGGGACGTTGTCATCTATGCTTTGCAGATGGACGAAACCACCATTCAAGAACTACGTGCGCTGGCCGAAAAAAACGGCATCGACCCGGACCAACTGTTGGAGATCGCCGAGGCCGACGGGCTGCCCGAGGAGCTGAGCGCGGCCATGGCCGAGGTGCTCGGCGACCTGACAATTTTCGGCCAGTCCCTGGATGAAAAGGACGGCTGAACGTGCCCCGGCTGTTTATCGGCATAGGGTTGCCGGTGGCTTACCGACAAGCACTCAACCCTCTGATAAAATCGCTTTCCAGGCTTACCGATGCCAGTGTCAACTGGTCCAGGCTCGACACCTGGCACCTGACCCTGAAGTTCCTCGGCGAGACGGACGAGGCGCGTATTCCGGCCTTGAAAGCGGCCCTGGCCGCCGTCGATTTCGCCCCCTTCACCCTGCGCGCCGGAGGCGCGGGCGCGTTCCCGGAAGCGAGACGCCCGAAGGTCCTCTGGCTCGGCCTGGCCGAGGGCGGCGAGCAGGCAGCAACCCTAGCCGGGGCCATCGAAGATGGACTGGCCGCCATCGGCATCCCCCGCGAAAAGAAACCCTTCCGCCCGCACCTGACGCTCGGTCGAATACGCAGGCCCTCCCCCGGCGACTGGTCCCCGGTCCTCGACGCGGCGGCCGCCCACCCATGGCCGCCCTTCACCGTAACCCGCTTCACCCTCTGGCAAAGCACCCTCACCCCCGAGGGAGCCATCCACACCCCCTTGGCCGAATTCCCCGCCCGATAATTCAACCACAGCTTTAACAAATACCAAAAAGTACGCATCCCCACGGACGCGCGCTCCTGCCGAAGGCACCCAAAAAGTTTAGGAAGGAAGAGGGGATGGGGGTCCGGGGGAAGGGGAGAAGGGAACCCTTTTCTCAAAGGGTTCC
>NZ_JBGLYH010000116.1:0-4604 GCF_041414475.1 Pseudodesulfovibrio karagichevae | reverse complement strand
CGAATCGGCGTCAATCTGGCATTGGCATGAATGTTCACTCGGTCCTCCTTTCGGCAATTGCGTCTTCGTAAACACAATTTGACCGATTAGGGCCGAGTGAACAACCTCCTATAACTTCACAGCTAGAACCTTCCATAACGCCGCTCTTCGGCATACGGGCGGATACAAAGGAATCACAATGGATTTACGGATACTCAACGACTGCGAAGACGTCGACTGGCAGGCCGTGGCCGACATCCTGAAGACGGTCGGCATGGCCCATCACGCACCCGAGGTGCACGCCAAGGCGTTCAGGGCGAGCCACACCACCGTGTTCGTCTACGACGGAGACAGGCTGGTCGGCTTCGGGCGGGCCCTGTCCGACGGGGCGTACCAGGCGGCGGTCTACGACTGCGCGGTGCTGCCGGAATACCAGGGACACAAGCTCGGGGCCAGGATCATGCGCGCCATTCTCGACGGCGTCGGCCACTGCAACGTCATCCTGTACGCGGCGCCCGGCAAGGAAGGCTTCTACCGGAAGCAGGGGTTCAGCTTGCTGAAGACGGGCATGGGACGGTTCGTCAGGGCCGACATCATGCAGGAAAAGGGCTTCATCGAGTAGCCGCCCCCCGTTCACGGGCTATTTTCTGAGGAATCGGGCGAGATAGGTGAACTCGCCCAAGTCGACCACAGCGTCGCGGACGAAACCGTGGGGCGCGGTCAGCCGGTCGGCATCCTCCGGGCCGATGCGCTTGTCCGGGGACGACGGGCCGGGACCGTGGGCGAACTTCTTGAATTCGATGAGCGCGAAGACCCCGCCGGGCACGAGCACCCGGGCGACCTCGCCCATGAGCCCGGACCGGGCCGCCTCGGGCAGGTCGTGCAGCACGGTGGCCATGAACGCGGCGTCCACCGAGCCGCTGGCCAAATCGAGGGGTTGTGAAAGATCGGCCACCATGGGCTTGACGTTGCCCAGCCCTTCCTCACGCGCGGCCTCGGCCAGGGCGACGATCCCGTCCTCCCACAGATCCAGGGCGTAGACCAGCGACCCCGCGCCCAGTCGACGGGCCAGGGCCAGGGTGTAGTTCCCCGCGCCGCTGCCGAGATCGAGATACGTGGCCCGCGAACCGACCATGATGTTGTCGAAGGCGAGATCCTGGTCGATGAGGTCGATGCTGCTTTTACCGGCGGCCTTGGGCTTCGCGTCCATGGGTGCTCCTGGTCAAGAGGTCAATGGGAACCCCAGGATACGCCCCGAGGGCGACGGCGTCAAAAGGGCGGCAGCCTACGGATTGACGTGTCTGCCCAGGATGGACAGGCTGTAGCGCTTGCCGTCCATCTCGGCGATGTCCGGCAGCCTGCCCCATTCCTCGAAATCGAAGGACCGGAACAGCCGCATGGACCCCTCGTTATGGGAAAAGATGTAGGCCACCACGGTCCGGATGCCCAATTCCGGGGTCATGTCCAGGGCCTCCCGGAGCAGCCGCTTGCCCAATCCTTGCCGCCGGTGTTCCGGGGCGATGTAGATGCTGACCTCGGCGGTTCGCCCGTATGCCGGGCGGCCGTAGAAGGACTCGAAGCTGACCCAGGCCGCGACCTCGCCGTCGATGCGCTCCACCAGGATGGGCCGCTTGCCGGGCACGTGGTTGTTGAACCAGGGGCGTCTGGACTCCACGCTGACCGGCTCGGTGTCGGCCGTGGCGATGCGCGTGGGCACCGTGGAGTTGTATATCTCGACGATCCTCGGGAGGTCCTGTCCGGTGGCGGGCTGCATGCGTTTGCTCCTTTCTTTCCCTGCGGTTGCCGGGTTTGATCGGCGAAGACCATAAGCGCCCTTTCCCCGACGCGCAAGGCCCGTAAGCGGTCGCGCCCGAATCAGCCCTCGAACCCGTTCTCCTCGTGCGAGCCGTCGCACAGCGGCTTCTTCTTCGATCCGCCGCAGCGGCACAGGACGTAGTGGTCGGCCAGGGGCAGCAGCTCGTCGGACAACTGGTCGTCGATCAGATCGACGCCGCCCCGGGTGTGGACCGGCCCGTTCCTCTCGATGACAATCTCCGGCTTGTCGAAGAAATCCTTGTAGTGCACGCCGTCGATCATATAGGTCAGCGCGCCCGACGGACACTTGCGGATGGTGGCGATGATCTCCTCCACCGGCGCCCCGTCCGGCTCGTAGATGGGCGCGTCGTGGGTCCCGAACACGGCTTCGAGCTCACCGCAGAACCCGGCGCCCATGCACAGGTAGCGATCGTAGACGATGGTGATGTCCTTGCCCTCGTAGTACTCCAGCGGCCTCTTGGCCGAATCCTCGCGCACGCCCGCGAAACCGACCTTGGCGTGGGTGCCGTCGCACATGGGCTTGGCCCCGGACTCGCCGCAGCGGCACAGGGAATAGACCCGGGGGACCTCCACGGCACCGCCTTGCGCATCGGTCAGCGGCGTGTCCACGGACATCAGAGGGCTGTATTGACTCAGGACTATCTGGCTCGGACGTTTCTTCATGGAACCTCCCTCGGCTTTTCGGCGTCATTGCCGGTCCATCCCTACCACAAGGAATCCCGCTTGCGCACTCCCCGCCGCGAAAAAAGGAACGGAGCATCCCCAGGCCGTCACCCACGGCCCGCAAAAAAGGGAGCGGACCACCTGGCCCGCTCCCCGATTCATAGCCTGTTCACGATCACTCGTCGGCGGTCACCAGGAACGCCGGATCGGCCCGGACGCTGCCTTGGGGCTCCCGCCCGTCCAGGGTGATGGCCAGGACGTTCTTCCTCGGCACGCCGTCCATGACGAGCCCCGGCCATGCGCGAAAGCCGAACCGTTCGTAATAGGCCGGTTCTCCGACCAGGACCACGCCGTGCGCGCCCCGGTCCCGCATGATGCGCAGGGCCTGCCGGACCAGGGCGGAACCGACGCCCCGCCCCTGACTGTCAGGCGAAACGCCCACCGGGCCGAGCATGTACCAGCCCCGCCCGTCGTCGCCCACTGAGGCCGGGGACAGGGCCACGTGCCCCGCTACCTCGCCCCGGTATTCGGCCACCAGCGACAGGCTCAGGCGGCCCGAGCCGCGCAGGGCGTCGACAATCAGGTGTTCGGTGGGTTCGGCCCCGGGCGCGTGCTGGGGATGGTTGCGGAAGGCCGCGTATTCGACCGCGCGGATGGCGGCGACGTCGCTGTTTGTTTCCAAGCGTATATGCATCTTCGATTCCTGTTGTTGCAGTCCATGAGATAAGACCCGCGCTCCATGCGGGCGCGGCCGTCAATCGATTCCGCCCGCCCGGCAATGGCCGCTCGGGCGGGGATGGAGCTAACGAAAAAGATCTGAAAGCGGAAGCTTCAAACAGTCTCCTGTGAGGGGTGCGCAACCACCGGAATGGAGGCCGCGACAATGCCGAAGCGATACCCCCGGCTTCCTACGAGCGTCAAGGGCATTGCCTGCGGCCGCGTTTCCGATTATCAAGGCCGTAAACCGCAGCCCGGAGCCCCCACCATGCCCGAATCCCACCCCCTCGACAAACTGGCCCTCGCCGTGGCCACCCTCGGCCCCGTCGGCCATTTCCCCAAGGCCCCCGGCACCTGGGGCTCCCTGGCGGCCGTGGTGATCGCGCCGTCGCTCTTCCTGACCCTCGCCCTGCCCTGGCGCGCCGCCGTCCTGGTCGGCGTCTTCATCGTCGGCACCTGGGCCTGCGGCCGGGCCGAAACCGTCTTGGGCAAAAAGGATCCCGGCTGCGTGGTCGTGGACGAACTCTTCGGCCAATGGCTCGCTCTGTTCTTCTTCCAGGCCATGCCCCTCTGGTACCTGGCCGCCGCCTTCGCCCTGTTCCGCGTCTTCGACATCCTCAAGCCCTGGCCCGTCAAATGGGCCGAAACCGCCTTCCCCGGCGGCTTCGGCGTCATGATCGACGACGGCGTGGCCGGGCTCTACGCCATGGGCTGCCTGCACCTCCTCGCCTTTCTCGTTTCGATGATCGGGTAGGAGGAATGCCTCCGGCGGCCGGGGCGCTGCCCCGGACCCCGCCAGAGAACCTTTTGAAAAAGGTTCTCTGGACTCTCCAAAACTTTTTTTGCCGCTATCGCGGAGGCCGTGCGTCCACCACCAGCCCCGCCTCTTCGACTATCCACCTATCGGTCTCGCCCTGTACCAAGGATCAAGGCACGCCTTCCCTCCCCACGCCACACGCGCGAATGCGCATATAAAAAGTTTAGGAAGGAAAGGGGGATGGGGGTCCGGGGGAAGGGAGAAAGGAAGGTACAGCCCGGGTACATAGGTAACACATTAGCCCGGGAACATGGGTAACACTTTGGGCATGAGAGCCTGGAGGTGCCTATGCCCTGGAATGAGGTCAAACCTATGGATCAGCGATGGTTGTTTGTGATGGAGGCGCGGCTCGGCGTCGAGGCCGTGGCGGAGCTGTGCCGCAAGTATGGAATCAGCCGGAAAACCGGATACAAGTGGCTGAAACGCTATCATGAGTTCGGAAGGTTCGGGTTCGTGGAGCTGGCTAGGAGGCCACGCGGTTGCCCGCACAGGACACCCGTTGAAATGCGGGAGGCCGTCGTGGCCCTGCGCAAGGCCTGGCCGGGCATCGGGCCGCGCAAGATCGCCGGAGAGCTGCGCAACCGGGGGCTTC
>NZ_JBGLYH010000115.1:0-4744 GCF_041414475.1 Pseudodesulfovibrio karagichevae | reverse complement strand
GGGAAAGGAAAGCCCTTTTCAAAGGGTTTCCTTCCCCCTTCCCCCGGCCGCCGGCGGCGCGTTCCTACCGCTGCTCCATGTCCTTGAGGAGGATGTCCAGGGCGTTGAGGGAGATGCGGATTTCGAGGAAGGAGTAGAGCATGGACAGGATGAGGAAGAGCAGGCTGGCGCCGAAGAGGATCTGTCCGGCCATTTCGAATTCCTGGAAGATGCAGATCATGGAGAAAATGCAGGCGAGCATGGACATGACTCCGAATCCCTGCATGTGCCGGATCATGTGGACCCTTTTACGCAGGTTGTCGATCTGGGCGAGGATGGTCTGGTCGGGCTGTTGCCGGTACTGGTCGTGCAGGGTGCGGATGCGCGCGGCCAGGGACAGGAACCGGTTGGTGAAGGCGAGCATGAACAGGGAGATGGCCGGGAAGAGCAGGGCCGGAGTGGTGACGGTCATCTGCATGGAGAGGTCCTTCGGGGCGTCCGGAGTGAAGCTGGGATGCCTGGTTTCATTGAGGTTTTATGGTCGGGTTCGGGCCTCCCCTTGCGGAAGCCCGGACCCTTGCCATGCTAGCCGATCGGGTGTCGGAAGTAAATCGGCGGCGGGCCCGCCCTAGCGGGGTTCGAGGCGGATGAGCCTGCCGTCGTCCTCGTCGGTGAGCACGTAGATCAGGCCGTCCGGCCCCTGGCGGATGTCGCGGACGCGCTGGCCCATGGGCAGGTCCCGGTCGCCGAGGACCGCGCCGTTCCGGTCGAGCTCGATGAGCCGGATGGTCTCGCTGCGCAGCCCGCCCGCCAGGAGGTCGCCCTTGAAGGCCGGGAAGGCGTCGCCGGTGTAGACCATCAGCCCCGAGGGGGCGAACCGCCACTTCCAGACCACGATCGGGTCGGCCATGCCGGGGAGTGAGTGGTGGGCGGCCACGTCCATGGGCAGGGTGTACTCCTTGCTCCAGGACGCCTTGGGCCAGCCGTAGTTGCGGCCGGGCTTGATGCGGTTGATCTCGTCGCCGGTGCGGGCGGCGTGCTCGCTGACCCACAGGGTGTCGCGCAGCGGGTCGTAGGCCATGCCCTGGATGTTGCGGTGGCCCATGGTGTACAGGCCGGGCGCGGCGGCCGGGTCGGCGAAGGCCGGGGGCTGGGCCGGGGTGCCGTCGTCCTTGAGGTGGATGAGCTTGCCCTGGTGCGTGGCCGGGTTCTGGGCCTGGTCGCGGGCGAGCATGCCGTCCACGCGCTGGGGCGGATTGCCGCCGTCGCCCACAGAAAGGACCAGGGTCTTGTCCGGCAGCCAGGCCAGGCGCGAGCCGAAGTGCTGGCCCCCGGACTTGGCCGGGGAGGCGGTGAAGAGCACCTGCGCGTCGCGGAACCGCTCGCCGTCGAGGCGGGCGCGGGCCAGGGAGGTGTGGTTGGCCGATTCCGTGCCCGTGGCCAGGGTGAAGTAGACCAGGTGATTGTCCTTGAAATCGGGGTGCGGGGCGATGTCCAGGAGCCCGCCCTGGCCGTGGACCAGGGGGACGGGAGCGCCGGGTAGGGTGGTCATCCCGCCGCCCTTGAACAGGCGTACCCGGCCGGGCCGCTCGGTGATGAGCAGGCCGCCGTCCGGCAGCCAGGCCATGGACCACGGGTGGTCGAGGCCGGTGCGCAGGGTGACCGCCCGGACGCCCTCCAGGGGGCGGGCCTTTTCCGGCGGGAAATAGGGCTCGGCCCCCGCCTGTACGGTTGCAAGGAAGATGATGAGGGGGACGGTGAGGAACGGGACGATGAGGATATTCTTGCGCATGGCTGCCTCCGGGTCGGGGTTCGGCCGCGCCCATCGGAAAACGGACGCGGGGCCTTCCAATATAACACAACCGGCCGGGGATGGATAGACGGGACGAGACGGCGCGGGGGCGGCCGGTAAGCCCGACGGGTCGCCGGTCTCGGCCGATGTGCCGGGGCGGGGAGCCTGCTGGCGGATCTGGGAAAAGAGTATCGTTTGGTCGATTATTTGTTGCCATGGACGCGAATTTGTGCTTTCAGTGCCGCACCGGTTTTGTCATCAACGACGGGCGGCCTCCTCTTCCGGCCCCCGCGGCAACCACGGACCAGTCAACCCATGCGCGGAATTCTCTACGGCCTCCTCTTCCTCCCGATCCTGCTGCTCGGCGCGGCGGACGTGGTCCTTGCCGAGGAAAAACCGGTGATCTACTGGCCCTATTTCAATCTTCCGCCCCAGTTCATCGTCAACAAAAGCCGGCCCGAGGGCGTAGGCATCGACGTGGCCAGGGAGTTGCAGAAGGAGATGCCCGAGTACCGGCACGTCTTCATTTCGGCCAGCCCCCAGCGCATAGCCGAGGAGCTGCGCACCGGGCGGGAGCGGTTCGTGGTCTGCGGTCTGCACAAGACCCCGGAGCGCGAGGCCTACGTCCTGTATTCCGAGGCCCCGTGCAGGGTGACTTTTTCCATGACGATCGTCATGCGCCGCGAGGATGTTCGACGGCTGGCCCCGGACGGTACGGCCTCCCTGGCCTATCTGGCCGCCGACCACGCCCTGACCTTCGGCTACATCCCCGGCCTCGACCACGGCCCCTTCAATCCGTTCGTGGCCCCGCTCATCTCCAACGCCGGGGCGCAGCGCGCCGTGACGGCCCACGACGTGGAGCAGCTGTTGGACATGCTCGGCGAGAAGCGGATCGACTGGTTCGTGTACGACAGCCTGGGCATCCGGTACGCGGCCGGGGAGCGGGACAAGCAGGAGCGCTTCGCCGTGGTCCAGGCCTCGGAATGCCCGTCGGCACCGATCTTCGGCTATCTGGTCTGTTCCCGGACCGGGGAGGGCGCGGAGATCATGGAGCGCATCAACCGGGCCATGGCCCGGCTGGTGGCCTCTAAGCGGCTGTACAAGACCCTCAAGGGGTGGATTCCCGACCGGCTCGACCCGGCCTTTGAGCGGGCCTGCACCGGGTGCATCCTGCCCGCCACCGACATGTCCGCCCATGACGAAGCCTGCCCCCGGAACTGCGTCCAACATCCCTAGAAATCAGAACCGGCCGGGCAGCGACTGCCCGGCCGGTTTTTCAAACGGACCCGGTGATCGTTATTCCGCCAGGTCGCGCTTCATCTCTTCGTATTGTTTCTTGTCGATCTCCCCGGCGGCGTAGCGCCGCTTGAGGATGTCCAGGGGCGTCTCGGCATGGCTTGCCGGGGTGTGCGCCGAGGTGTCGTTTCCGCCGAGGCTCCCCCGGAAGATCATGAAGGCGGCGGCGACGGCAACGACCAGGAGCAGGATCATGAACCAGCCGCCGAACGGCGAGTACATCATGTTCATGCCCCAGCCCCCCTGGCCGGGGCCGCCGCCCCCGTTGTACATGGGTTGCTGGGCGGTCAGCAGGAGGTAGGTGTCGGTCATGGCGTCTCCTTCGGGCGCTTATTGCTGCGCGCCGCCGTATCCGTAACCGTAGCCGCCGTGATAGCCGTGGCCGGGGCCCATCATGCCGGGACCCATCATGCCGCTGCCCATCATGCCGCCGTGCATGCCGCCGTTCATCATGCCCATGCCGTAATAGGAGAAGCCCTTTTCACGCATGTCGATGAGCATGTTCACGCGGGTCTCAAAGCCCTGGGTGGACAGGGCGCCGATTTCCTTGGCCAGGGATCTGGCCTGGGCCGCGTCGATCTTGTCCTGGGCCAGGACGGCGTTCAACTGGGCGTGCTTGGCCCACATCTGTTCGGACAGCTTGGCGAACTGCGCCTGATACTTGCCGGCGATCTCCTGGTAGGCTTTCTGCTGTTCCGGCGTGAGCTGGTAGTTGCCGCCGTAGCCGGGGCCGGTCATCATGCCGGGGCCGGGACCGGGGCCAGGACCGCCGCCCATCATGCCGCCGCCCATGCCCATCTGGGCGAAGGCGGAGACGGAGAAGATCAGCACGAACGCCAAAGACGCGAGAGTGATGTTTCGATTGATCATGTTAAAACCTCCTAAGGTATTTTTAGGACATGACCATAGCACACCGGAGGAAAAAAAGCACCGCTATTTCCGCAGGAGCGTGGCAGCCGTTGCCGGGGCCAGGCCTCCGGACGAATAAGCCCCCGGCATCCAAGGGATACCGGGGGCCTTGTCAGCCGTGAATGCGCCGGAAAACGCCGCTCTACCCCTGCGGCCTGCTGATGCCGACGGTGACGGTTTTGGCCTGGTGGCGGATGGTGTCGATGGGGCGGGTCATCTCTTCGATGGCCTTGTTCAGGATGGTCAGGATGTCGGCCAGGCGGGCCTCGGTGGCCTGGATGGCCTGGGACTGGTTGACCAGCCAGAGCATGTAGTTGGCGAGTGCGGCGGCCACGCGGGCGGGCAGGGCCGAGTCCGTCGCGCCCGAGGCGATGCGCTCGATGCACCGGTTCAGGGCGACGAGCAGCTTCCCGCGGTCGAAGGTGGCCGTGTCCTCGAGCATCTCGCCGATGAGCACCCGCGCCTTGCGGAACGGCTCGGCGTGGCCGTCGATGGCCTTGGCCGCCGACACGCCCCACCAGTGCCCGGCCACGGTCTCGAGCACGAAATCCAGGCCGCCGCCCGCGCGGGGCACCTTGATCGTGGCCTCGGCCACGCGGTCGAAGCGGTCCTCGCCCTCGGCGCAGAACACGATGGGCGAGCCGTTGTGGGCCTTGAAGATCGTGGTCTCCTTGACCGTGTCCGTGACGACCATCTCGGGCAGGTCCGAGGCCATGACCAGGGTCAGGGGCTCGGTGGACAGGTCGATGTGCTTCTTGTCCTCCGTGA
>NZ_JBGLYH010000114.1:0-4996 GCF_041414475.1 Pseudodesulfovibrio karagichevae | reverse complement strand
GATGATTCCCTATTTGGCGTCATTCTGTCCGGTGCACTCTTGCATTTGCCGGTAGAAGTCCATTGCCATGGGCTCGTCAGCGTAGAATGACCGCAGGTTGTTGTGGAGCATTGCGGCCACCTTCCCGAGGAAGCCGCACTTTTTCTTGTCGGTGTTGAAGGTTGTGGCCCAGCCCGGTGCGCTAGACGCCGAGGTGGACAAGATGACCACCTGATCGTAGCCGTACTTTTCGGCAATGCGCTTGGCTTCGGAGATGGGTATTTCTTGTGCCATGGTTCCTCCAATAGATTTACAGATTAGTGGGCCTGTTCGCCTTCAAGGGCCTTAGACTCCTTGATGATGACTGCGGAAGTCCTTTCCTGAGGGGGGTCCTGATCGATATGGGCGATATCCGGGAAAAGCATCTTGTGGATCTTTTCTTCGTCCCAATAATCCTCTCCTACAACCTCCATAAACGTGAGTGCGTATTCGAGACTCGGCATCCGGCAAATCATGGAAATTCCCCCATAGCGATGCTTACGAAGTTCTACGCACTTCAAGTCGGGCGTGACCAAAAGAGAGAAGCTGCAATCTTCCCGCTCGTTGGGGATACCAACCGCGCAAAAACCATCTTCATCCGGGCGACGGAAAGGAAGAATTGCCTCAAGAGCTTCCTCGATCTCCCACGCCTCTGCGGATTTCTTGATGCCTATCCCGCTCTGCCTGGTCCTGGGGTTCCAACCCCACTGATAAAGACCCCGTGTTTCCAAGAGGCTCTCCAAAAGTTCGTATGCCTCCGGCAAAATGTGTTCGCCGGCCTCTGTCATTTCGAAATATTTGTCCCAAGGTATTGCACTCATATTTCACCTCGTCTTTGATTTGCGGATTCTCGGTTATTCGTATTTCTTCGGGTCAAACCCGGTAATTTGCCAATATTCTTCAAGGTGTTCGCGGACAGGCACATCAGGAGACATACAGCGATAGCCGATCTCCCAAAGCGTAACGTAGATTTCTGCGCACTTTTCGCAGTGAAAAATAGGGGATATGCAGACCTCGGAACCAAAGCGGTTTTCTTCGTACTCACTTCGGGGAGCGCGGAAACGATCATACCGCACGCACTCGGCGTTGAATTCAATCAACTCACCGCATGATGCACAACGTTTCCGGCGCTTGTACTCACCATGCTCTTTGAAAGGGAAAAAGTCAGACGGCCCATCGTACACCCAATCGTAGTCATAAATGCTTCCGTCACAACTACAGGACAAACTCATTTCGTCACCTCCCTGCTGATTCAAAGATTTTATGCCGCCGATTCTGCCGTGCAGAAATCAAACAAACTCGGCGCGGTCAGCTCCTGCTCGGCCGCCCGGCAATACTTCACCCCGTCGGACCAGTAGCCGGCGTTCAGCTCCACGCCGTAGCCGCGGCGGCCCAGCTTCACCGCCCGGTACGGCACGGTCATGAGCCCACCAAAAGGATCGAACACCAGGTCGCCATTGTTGGAGTACCGCCGGATCAGGCGGTCTACGATGTCGAACTGCAAGGGGCAGACGTGCATGTTAAGGCTTCGCCGCTTCTGTTCTCCGTTGAGCGTGCGCATGCGGTTGACGTCGTGCCAGACGTCAGGGTCTTGGCTGCCGGGCGCGATAGACATGAAGGTGGCCGGGAGCGCGCCACGCAGTTCCAGAGCCTCGCCTATGCGCACATGCTCCTCGTAGTCGTATATCCCCTGCAGGCTGGCCTCGGTGAAGGCCCTGGCCAGGGCGTCGGGACCCATCATGGCCAGTTCATCAGGAGAAACGAGCCTGTCGCCAGAGCTGCGCCAGAACGCATGTGCATCAACCTGCCAGCGGGCGCGGCTATATTCGTCTTTGGTCTTGCTCACCGGAGTATCTGCGTATCCCTTGGTACGGTCCGTCTGCGGCTTGCGAAAGATCAGGATGTACTCTGGGGAGCCGACGCCCATCTTCGAGCCGTCCTTGCACTGCTCGGTCCAGCCCAGGCGGTAGGTCTGATTATTCTCGCGGACCACGTCGGTGACCACGGTGATCATGCCCATGTAGTCGAACTCATGCCGCTGCGCATGGAAGATCGCCTCGGCGTGGAACGGACTGACCGTGGGCGCACCCTTGCCGGTCACGTTGCCGAACATGATCCTGTCCTTGACGTGGCAGGCGTAGATGCGACCGGGCGCGAGCACGCGCAGCAACTCGGGGGTCAGGTAATCCATCTGACCCCAGAAGTGCCCGTTGTCATCGGTGTGGCCGAAATCGTTGTAGCTCGGCGTGTACTCGTAGTGGTTGGCAAAGGGGATGGACGTGACGATCAGGTCCACGCTGCCCTCAGCCATGGCCCGCGTCTCCTCCACGCAATCGTTATTCACGGCGCGAAACAGCTTACCCTTGACCTCGATGCGTTCCACGCCGATGGACCGGCGCAGCTCGATCCCCATGTCAGCATGAGAAAGCCCATACTTACGGATAATATCGCTCATCTTCTCCACCATATCCTCGTGTTGCCGCCATTTCCGCTTGAGCGTCTCCAGAACGCGCGTCTCAGTGTCCGCGTAGATGATGTGGATGTGGCAATCGCGGCCCTGAAGGAAGCGATGAATGCGGTGAACGGCTTGGATGAAATCGTTAAACTTGAAGCCGATGCCCAGGAAGATGGCCATGCGGCAATGGCGCTGGAAGTTGCAGCCAGATCCGGACAGCACCGGTTTTGTAGCGAAGCGCCGGATCTCGCCACGGCTGAATGCGGCCACACGATCCTCGCGCACGTCCAGATCCTGGGAACCGTAGATGTCCACCACCTCGGGCAACGCGGCCTTGATGGCGTGGCGTTCGGCCTCTTGGTCGTGCCAGATGATGCAATGCTCGTTGGGCTCGGCCTCGACCAACTCCACCATCTTGGCGACACGCGCGGGAAGGCTCGCCCGCTTTTCCCGGCTGGCCGCGACCATGGACAGCGAAGCGTCCGGCAGGAGCCGCACCTGGCCGTCGCGTTCCACGGTCGGGCCGGTGCCCGACGCCACCTCATGGTAATGCACGTGCAGCGGCGGCAAATCGTACCCTTCGTCCGAGTAGCCCAGGTCCGAGGGGCGTTGCAAAAAGATGGCCCAAGAATTGACCCACAGCCAAAACTCCCGCTCCTTGTGCGGATACAGGGTCAAGTTGTTCGCCTTGGTCGAATCCCGCTGAAAGAACCGGGTCAGGGCCTGGCCTGTGTCCATGATGCCGAGGAATCCAGCGTAGTGGATCAGCTCCTTGTAGCGATTGGGAGAGGGCGTCGCTGTGGCCACGAAGCGGTATTTGACCGCCTCGAACAGTGCAAGAAACGTCTGGTAGGTCTTGGAGCCAAACGAGCGCAGCACGCTCGCCTCGTCCAGGGACACGGCTCCGAACAAGTTAGGGTCCAGCCGCCCGTCGCGTACGGACTCGTAGTTGGTCAGGTAAAGCCCGGTGCCGTCTACCTCTTCGGAGCGGCGAACAAAACGGATGTCCATGCCGAGCTTGTCCGCGTCGGCGCGGAACTCCCCGCGCACGCCCAGCGGGCAGATGATCAACTGCCGCATGGCCTCCCGCTGCCCGACCTGCCGCATGATCTCCAACTGCATGAGCGTCTTGCCCAGGCCAAAGGCGGCGAATATGCCGCGGCACCCGCCGTCAAGGCACCAGCGCACGATGTCCCGCTGGTGCGGCTTGAGCATGGGATGGACGGCCTCAGCCGCAACGCTGAAACCGGACTTGCGGGCCATGCACATTTTTGCTTCAAGGAATTCGCGGTATTGCATTTGTCTGCTCATTTTGAAAACCTAGCTGTAGTACAGCCGAGGGCAGCGGTCGCAATCGCCTTCGACTATTCCGTCCGGGCAATCGTCAGTCTTCCACCGTTCACAGGGCTGGCGATGTTTTTCTCCCAAAGCGTTGGCGACAACGCCTTTCTCCCAACGGGAGGAATGCCCCCGCTCGTCTTTCGGCTCATACCCGAGCCGCTTCATGAGGACGCGCCCCTGCTTCCACGGCAGCATGGTATGAGCCTGGACACACTCCAGGGCATGGAGCATTTTATTTCGCTGCTTGACGGTGGATGCCAGGGCGGTGGAGGCGTCGAGGAAGGCGTATGTCAACATGTGAATGACGGATGATTCCTTCTCCAACAGGAGGCTTTCTGTTTGCCGAGAGAGGAGAAGGAGCCAGAGAGTAGTTCCGGGGCGAAGGCAAATCTCAAACCACGTATGGTCGGAAAAGGTTGAGAGATGTTCCCGGTACGGGGCAAACTCTTTGAGGGCTGCAATAGCCGCGTCTCGCGTATCAAACGTCGTCAGGTGATACTTTCTTGTAAACATATCTGCTCCCTATCAATTCCCCGGCCAGCCGGATGGCTTGTCGGTGCGCTCGAACTCGTAGACCCACACCCAAGGACTGTCTGTCCACTTGGTCCCAGGCTTGGCAACGGAGTCCCAAAGGTGTTGGAACTCGTCGCGCCCGCATTCGAACATCTCACCGTTTCCGACCACTTCGGACTCGGCGTCTTCTTCGCTAATGTCTCGCAACCACTCGACGCGTACATTCGTGATCTTGATGAAAAGGCGGGCAGCTTCTTTGAAAACACCGTTGGGGATACCTTGGTGATTCAAAGCCCAATTAGGCGCGCGGTATTCGTATTTGCTTTCCCAAACTTCGGAGAGCCTAGGGGGAACCTCAATGCCAGCGCATTTGCCGTCAGCGATATATTCGACAACAAGGTCCATGCCATCTTCGCCGTAGTCCTTCACGTCGATAACCTTGCCGGGTTCGCGTATCCAAAGAATGTCGCCTTTCTGGTAGGGCGCATATTCAACAGCGCGCGGATCGCGAATATTCATCACCGTGTTTTTTCCAATGGGGAAACGGTTGTCTCTGGCTATATCCAGTTTGACTACGCGGCGGGTCTGCGTCTTTGTGCCTTCCAAAATCGCCCGGACAAGAGGAGCGGCGAAAGGCATGCAACCTATCTTCATCTGACTACCCTCCAT
>NZ_JBGLYH010000113.1:0-5011 GCF_041414475.1 Pseudodesulfovibrio karagichevae | reverse complement strand
GGGGAACCCTTTGAGAAAAGGGTTCCCCCTGGACCCCCTCCCAAACTTTTTGTGTGCCTGCGGCAGGGGCGTGCGGGAGCGAGATGGCGGATGGTGGCGCGTGTGGGGGAGGGAGTGGCTTGGTTGTGCGGTGTCCCGAAGGGTTCGCGCCGGGCGGCCCTCCGAGGCCCATGGACGTCCGGCGCGACCCCTTCGGGACGGTTGCCAACGCCGCTGGCAGGCGTGGGCGGAACGCGGGAAATGGGTTTTGCGGCGTTTTCGAACGGCGGCGAAGAGGCTGTTTTTTAGGGAATCTCTTTTCTTAAAAGAAAAAACCCGCGATTTCGGGCAGAAAAAACGGCGCACTTCTTTCGGTGAAGAAGCACGTCGTTCCATCCGTTTTTTCTGCCCGAAATCGCCAACCGGCACGGTGGAAGGCGTCCACGTCGCGGCCTTTCGCCGCCGTACGCCCCTGAGCGAAGCGAACATGGGGGTGCAGGGGGCTTTGCTCCCTGCCGGGTCCAGGGCAGCGCCCTGGTCTCTCCGAAGGAGACCGCCGGAGGCATTCCCCGCCCCCACCCCGCGTTGCCACCCGCCGGAAACGGCAGGAGGCCGCTCCTTGCGGGGCGGCCTCCTGGTTTGGAAAAAGGCAGAGATCGTCGGTAAGATATGACTATATTACGCGAGGATATAGATCAAGTAACTTATCGTGCTTTTACCGAAAAAAGTGCTCTTTCCTCGATATCGCGAGGTTAGATGACGTTGTGGACGGAGTCCACGGCCCAGTAGATGACGTCGAAGGTATCGGCGAGGTCCTGCTTGAGGCGTTTGAACTCGGGCTTTTCCATGTCGCGGATACGGATGTAGACGTTCTTGAACCCTTCGGATTCGGGCACGTTGTGGGTCATGATGGACATGATGCGCGCGCCGTGGTCCTTGAGGAAGGCGAGCACCGGGCGCAGGCTGCCGGGCGCGGTGGACAGGCGCAGGCAGAACTGCGCGCCGCCCTCGTAGACGCCGGAGATTTCGACCAGGACCTTGAAGATGTCGGTATCGGTGATGATGCCCACGACCTTGTTGTCCTCGTCGACCACGGGCAGGCCGCCGAAATTGCCTTCGAGCATGAGCACGGCGGCCTTTTCCACGGTCTCGGTGTCGCGGATGGTGACCACCTTTTTGGTCATGATGTCCGAGACCTTGATCTCGGACAGGAGATAGTACAGCTCGTGCACGTCCAGGGTGGTCGCCTTGGACGGGGAGGCGTCCTTGACGTCGCGGTCCGAAACGATACCCACGATGCGGCCGTCCTCGTCCACCACTGGGAGACGGCTGATGCCCTTGTCTTTCATGAGCTTGGAGGCCTTCATCATGGAGCGCTCAGGGGTGATGGTGACGACGTCGGTGCTCATCCAGTTGACTACCAGCATAGGGATATTCCTCCTTGGTTAACCGGTCTCGCCCGGCCGGATACAATCGATATTCCGAGCTATTCGTAACGTTTCCCGCGCCATTTGGCTACCCCTGCGACGGCTTTTTCGCGCACCGGGCGGGTCCGGTCGGCTACCCCGGAGTCTCGAACCCCGTCAAGATGATTTTTTATACCATTCGCCTGTTTTTCCCTGCCGATCTTTCCCGAAACCCGGTTTCGTCGAAAACCGGGGCTATGGTGTCCGGGACCGGGGTGGCGTGCGCAACCCTCAAGGACATGGGAGAACGGCATGATACCTATTATCGCGGCCGTGGCCGGACTGCTGACCACGATGGTGGACGGAGTGGCGGATCACTTCAAGGGCAAACAGGAGCTGAAGAAGGCGGTCATGGAGAACCGCATGCGCCTGGCCCGCTCGGACCAGGAATTCAATCACGACTGGGAGATGAAGCAGCTGGAGAACTCGGGCTGGAAGGACGACGTGCTCTTTTTCGCCTGGATAGGCTTCTTCATCTGGTCCGGGGTGGACCCCGAGGGCGCGGGCGAGGTCATCCGCTCCTGGGAGGCGCTGCCCGACTGGTTTTTGCAGATCACCTTCTGGATCGTGGCCGCCGTGCTCGGGGTCAAGAAGATCGGCGACTATCTGCCCGCCGCGGTGCGCGGGCTCAAGGACGCCTTGGGAGGCGGCAAATGACGGCCATGGAGAGACAGGATCTGCAGGACCTTCTGGTCCGCATCGACGAAAGGGTCAAGGCCATCCAGGTGGCCATCCGCGAGATCAACGGAGCCCGGCAATGCGCGGGCAACCGGGAGAAGATCAGGCTGCTGGAGCGGCTGGTCTGGGGCAGCGTGGCGGGCGTGGCCGCCCTGGGCGGGCGGATGCTCTTCGAGGTGCTGCGATGAGCCTAGGGATAGGTCTTGTCCCGGTACTGCCGGACCTGGTCGCGGTATTGGGCGGCCATGGCGTCGTCGCCCTGGGCGCGCGCCAGGGCCAGGGCCTTTTCCGCGGCCTCGATGGCGTCGTCCATCGCTCCGTCACCGGCCAGGGCCTCGGCGAGCAGCCCGTACAGGGCGCTCTGTCCGGGGTCGAGCTGGGTGGCCCGCAGGTAGTCCCGCGCGGCCGACTTGAACCGGCCGAGCTTGAGCAGGGTCTGGCCCCGTGCGGTGATCAGCCGGACGTTGTCCGCGTCCAGGGCGTACGCCTGGGTCAGGTCGCTCAGGGCGGCGTCGTACTCGCCCCGGGCCAGGTAGGCCATGCCCCGGTTGTAGTTGGCGTCCAGGTTGGCCGGGTTGATGGCCAGGGCGCTGCCGAAGTCGTCGATGGCCTCGTCTTCGCGGTTCAGCTGCATGTAGCACAGCCCCCGCCGGACGAACGCCTCGGCGATGGACGGGTCGTGCTTGATGACCTCGGTGAAGTCCCGCGCCGCCTCCCGGAACCGTCTCAGCTTCAGGAGAATGGAGCCGCGCGTGTAGTGCGCCTCCACGTGGTCCGGCTTCAGCCCGATGGCCCGGTTCACGTCGGACAGGGCCGCGTCCGTCCGTCCCTTGGAGAACAGGATGGTCGAACGGTAGTAGAGCGCGGTGGCCAGGTCCGGGTCCAGCCCGAGGGCCTGGTTCAGGTAGTCGAGCGCCGTGTCCTCGTCGAGAAACCCGCCGTCGTGGCGAAGCTGTATGGCCTCGGCCAGGATTTCGGCGGCCTGGGCCTGGCGCTGCTGCGTGGCCAGCTCCGCCGCAGTGGGCGGGACCACGGGCGGGGCCTCCTTTCCGGCGCAGCCCGGCACGGCCAGGAGCAGGCAGAGAAAAACAATCAGGGCGTACGTTCGCATTGCCGTGGAATACCCTCGGCCCGTACCGCCCGTCAACATAAGCGAGGAAACAATGACCAGTGACCTGTACGTGCCCAGGGAGCACCAGGCCAGGATCGAGGCCGAACTCGGCCGCTTCTCGGTCCTGGTCTGCCACCGCCGGTTCGGCAAGACCGTATTGTCCGTCAACCGGCTCATCCGCGCGGCCCGGGCCACCCGCCGCGACGACTGGCGCGGGGCCTACATCGCGCCCCTCTACCGCCAGGCCAAGACCGTGGTCTGGGACGAACTCAAGCGCTACTGCGGCCAGGGACTGGACGGCTGCACGGTCCGGTTCAACGAAACCGAACTGCGCGCCGACTTCGAGAACGGGGCGCGCATCCGCCTGTTCGGGGCCAACAACCCGGACTCCCTGCGCGGCATGTACCTGGACGGCGTGGTCTTCGACGAGGTGGCCCAGATGCCCCTGCGCGTCTGGACCGAGGTCATCCGGCCCGCTCTGTCCGACCGCCGGGGCTGGGCCATGTTCATCGGCACCCCGCGCGGCAAGAACGCCCTCTACGAGATCTGGGAAAAGGCCAGACTCGACCCGGACTGGCTGGCCGCCCTGTACCGCGCCTCCGAAACCGGCATCATCCCCGTGGAGGAGCTGGACGCCAGCGCCCGCGAGATGTCGCCCGAGGAGTACGAGCAGGAGTTCGAGTGCTCCTTCACCGCCGCCATCCGGGGGGCCTACTTCGGCCAGCTCCTGGCCGACGCCGACCGCGAGGGCCGCGTCACCGCCGTGCCCGTGGACCCCTGCATGCCCGTGCATACCGCCTGGGACTTGGGCATGTCCGACTCGACCTCCATCTGGTTCGTCCAGGCCCGGCCCGGCGGCACCTTCGCGGTGGTGGACTACTACGAGGCCAGCGGCGAAGGCCTCGATCACTACGCCAAGGTCCTGGACGCCAAAGGCTACAAGTACGGCACCCACATCGCGCCCCACGACATCCGCGTGCGCGAACTGGGCACCGGCAAGTCGCGCCTGGAAGTGGCCCGGTCGCTGGGCATCCGCTTCGACATCGCCGCCAACATCCCCATCCAGGACGGCATCAACGCCGTGCGCACCATCCTGCCGCGCTGCTGGTTCGACGAGACCCGCTGCGGCCCCGGACTCGAAGCCCTGCGCCATTACCGGCGCTCCTTCAACGACCGGACCGCCGACTTCTCGGCCCACCCCCTGCACGACTGGACCAGCCACGCCGCCGACGGCTTCCGCTACTTTGCCGTGGGCTTCCGCCAACCCGAACCCGGTCCGCGTCCGTCCCGGACCGCCAACAACTACAACCCCTTCGGAGATACCCATGCCCGTGACTGAGACCGCCACCCGGCCCGACCTCCTGGCCAACTTCCCCGAAGACGGCCCCTACCGCTGGCTTGAACTGGCAGACGCCCACGGCCCCTACGCCGTCTGCGCCATCGCCGAACGCCCGGATTACCTCGAACTGCACCTCACCATGACCCGCTGGGGACCCGAAACCCGGCGCACCCTGGCCCGCGACCTCGAATGGCTCAAGGACGAGGCCCGCCGCCTCGGCCTGCCCAGGATCATGGGCGTGCGCGCCGACGACAAGGGGCGGTTCAATGAGAACCTGTTCCGCTTCGCCCGGCTGTACGGCTTCGGCGAGATGTGCGTCTTCCAGACGGCGAGTCTGGCCGTGGATTAGGGAGACTGGAGATGTCTCCGACGGCCGGGGCGCTGCCCCAGACCCCGCCAGGGGGAACCCTTTGAAAAGGGTTCCCCCTGGACCCCCTC
>NZ_JBGLYH010000112.1:0-2500 GCF_041414475.1 Pseudodesulfovibrio karagichevae | reverse complement strand
TTAATCTGTAGTGCGAGGTTAAGTCTTGAGACGTAGCCGTAGCGAAAGCGAGTCTGAATAGGGCGCCAAGTAGTGCGGATTAGACCCGAAGCCGGGTGATCTATCCATGAGCAGGCTGAAACTTGAGTAAAATCAAGTGGAGGGCCGAACCAGTATCGGTTGAAAACGATTTGGATGACTTGTGGATAGGGGTGAAAGGCCAATCAAACCCGGTGATAGCTGGTTCTCCCCGAAATATATTGAGGTATAGCGTCACATTAGTTTGCCGGAGGTAGAGCACTGACAGGGCTAGGGGCCCCACCAGGTTACCAACCCCTTTCAAACTCCGAATGCCGGTAAATGATGTGTGGCAGTCAGGCTATGGGTGCGAAGGCCCGTGGCCAAAAGGGAAACAGCCCAGACCAACAGCTAAGGTCTCCAAATCAATGCTAAGTGGGAAAGGTGGTGGAGTTGCTTATACATCCAGGAGGTTGGCTTAGAAGCAGCCATCCTTTAAAGAAAGCGTAATAGCTCACTGGCCTAGCGATTCTGCGCCGAAAATGTAACGGGGCTAAGCATTGTACCGAAGCTTTGGGTTCATAGTTTACTATGAGCGGTAGGGGAGCGTTCTCAGATGGGACGAAGGTGTACCGTGAGGTATGCTGGACTAATGAGAAGTGAATATGCTGGCATGAGTAACGATAAAATAAGTGAGAAACTTATTCGCCGTAAACCTAAGGTTTCCTGGGTAAAGTTAATCTTCCCAGGGTAAGTCGGCCCCTAAGGCGAGGCAGAAATGCGTAGTCGATGGGAAACAGGTTAATATTCCTGTACATGTATACGTGTGCGATGGAGGGACGCAGGAGGATAGGCGGTCCGGGTGTTGGATATCCCGGTGCAAGCGTGTAGGGTTGAACTGTAGGCAAATCCGCAGTTCTAGATGCCTGAGACGTGATGCCGTGTCATTAAACTGACTGAAGCCGTTGAGTCCATGCTGCCAAGAAAAGCTCCTAAGTTTAGCGTATGCATACCGTACCGCAAACCAACACAGGTAGGTGGGTCGAGCAGACCAAGGCGCTTGAGAGAACTCTGGTTAAGGAACTCGGCAAAATGACCCCGTAAGTTCGCGATAAGGGGTACTCGATTCCGTGACCATTTGACTATGTGAGCGGATTTGAGACGCAGGAATCGGGGGGGGCGACTGTTTACTAAAAACATAGGTCTCTGCTAAGTCGTAAGACGATGTATAGGGACTGACGCCTGCCCGGTGCTGGAAGGTTAAGAGGTGGGGTCAGCGCAAGCGAAGCTCTAAATCGAAGCCCCAGTAAACGGCGGCCGTAACTATAACGGTCCTAAGGTAGCGAAATTCCTTGTCGGGTAAGTTCCGACCTGCACGAATGGCGTAACGATCTCCCCGCTGTCTCAACCAGAGACTCAGTGAAATTGAATTCCCGGTGAAAATGCCGGGTACCCGCGGAAGGACGGAAAGACCCTGTGCACCTTTACTGCAGCTTGACATTGGTATTTGATTAATAATGTGTAGGATAGGTGGGAGACTTTGAAGCGTGCTCGCCAGAGTGCGTGGAGTCAACCTTGAAATACCACCCTTTATTACTTAGGTATCTAATCCATAACCGTTATCCGGTGTGGAGACAGTGTCTGGTGGGTAGTTTGACTGGGGCGGTCGCCTCCTAAAAAGTAACGGAGGCTTGCAAAGGTTCCCTCAGGCTGATTGGAAACCAGCCGTTGAGTGCAAAGGCATAAGGGAGCTTGACTGTGAGAGAGACATCTCGAGCAGGAACGAAAGTTGGTCTTAGTGATCCGGTGGTTCCGAATGGAAGGGCCATCGCTCATAGGATAAAAGGTACGCCGGGGATAACAGGCTGATCGCGTCCAAGAGTTCACATCGACGACGCGGTTTGGCACCTCGATGTCGGCTCATCACATCCTGGGGCTGAAGCAGGTCCCAAGGGTACGGCTGTTCGCCGTTTAAAGTGGTACGCGAGCTGGGTTTAAAACGTCGTGAGACAGTTTGGTCCCTATCCTCCGTGGGCGTAGGAGAATTGAAGAGGGTCTGCCCCTAGTACGAGAGGACCGGGGTGGACGAACCTATGGTGTTCCTGTTGTCACGCCAGTGGCACTGCAGGGTAGCTAAGTTCGGAACGGATAACCGCTGAAAGCATCTAAGCGGGAAGCCAGCCTCAAGATAAGTTCTCCCTGGACATTAGTCCCTAAAGATCCCTGGAAGACCACCAGGTTGATAGGCTGGAGGTGTAAGCAACGCGAGTTGTTCAGCTGACCAGTACTAATAGATCGTGCGGCTTATTTAACAATTACAGGAATTCTCTCTTCCCCTATTTACTATATATTCCGAACTCCGGTTCGCCAAAATTTTCTTGGTGGCCAAGGAGGAGGGGGTACACCCGGTCCCATTCCGAACCCGGTAGTTAAGCCCTCCATCGCCGATGATACTGCATGGTAGCGTGTGGGAAAGTAGGTCGCCGCCAAGGAATATTTCAAA
>NZ_JBGLYH010000111.1:0-5511 GCF_041414475.1 Pseudodesulfovibrio karagichevae | reverse complement strand
GGGAGGAAAGAACCCTTTTCAAAGGGTTTTTCCTCCCCTTCCCCCGGCCGCCGGAGGCATCCCTGTTCCCGGCGCAACGCGCCGGGAACAGGGAAGGGTGCGACTACCCCTAGGCGGGGGTGACGATGGTGTGGATGGTGCGGACGAGTTCGGTTTCGCCCTTGGCGGCGTAGGTTTCGTACAGGCCCATGATGGTGGCCTGGGAGTAGACGTAGTTGCGGAACTGCTTGAACGGCTTGGCCTTGAGGTCGGACTGGGAGAGCTTGTAGTCGCGCACGGCGACCTTCTCCAGGACCGGCAGGACCCACTGGTTGGCGGGCACGGTCAGGATCCAGTCGTGGTCGCCGAGGTGGGTGACGAACCCTTCCTGGCGGCGGGGCAGGGGCAGGGTCTTGCCGCCCTGGGCGAGCAGGCCGTACTGCACGGGATCGACGCCCGCGATGATGGATGCGGCGGTCAGCCAGCCCACCACCTGGGCCTCGTCCTGTTCGGTGCGCGGGTGGTTGTGGGCGCAGGCCTGGGCCACGACGACCTCGGCGGGCACCTTGCGGGCGATGGATTCGGCCACGCCCAGGGTATGGTGCTCGCCGGTCCCGGCCAGGGAGAGCTCGGTGCGGGACTCGCCGTCGGCGGCCCACTGGAAGACCCACGGCTTGTGCAGGTCGTGGAGCAGCTGTGCGGCGATGACCACGTCGCGGTCGAGCATGTAGTCGTAGACCTCGCGGTAGCCGTCGTACAGGGCCAGGGACACGCGGGTGTTCAGGCCGGTGTGGGTGCACAGCCCGCCGGGATAGGCGTGATGGCTGCCGTAACCGGAGCCGGGCGCGGACCAGAAGGGCTGGGGCGCGGTGGTCGCCCCGGACACGGGCGGCAGGAAATCGGCCTCGGACACGCCCTTGACGAGTCCCTTGGCGGAAAGTTCGTTGTAGATGGCCTTCTTTTCGCTCGCTCCGATGGACCTGGTCACGGTGGGCGCGGGGTTGTCGAGCACGGCCAGGACCTTGGCGCGCAGGCCCGGGTTGCGGATCTGTCCGGCGGCCTGGAGGATGGACTGCCAGGAGGCGGACACCGGGCCCGAGGCGTCGGCCATGGCCTGGGGCGCCATGGCCACGCATTCGTCCAGGGTGACGGTGGCCGGGGCGGCCTGGGCGCGCAGGGGCAGGGCGGCGACCGTTGCGGCCGCGCCCGCCAGGGCCCCGAGTTTCAGGAAATCACGGCGGTTGAGCTGTTCGGAAGACATACGTTTCTCCTTGAATGCAGGTGGGTTGTGTCGTCCTGTAAACATACCGCCCGCGTTCGTCGGCAGCCTGACGAACCGGTGACGGAATGTGCCCTGCGCATGAAGAATAGGTCACATCGGGAGACGGGACCGGCCGGGAATCCGGCCGGAGAGCGGGAGCGGGAAAATAGGAAAAAAGAGCTTTTCACCCATTATCTATATATAGAGGCTTGACGAGCCGGAGCAAAAGCGGGCATAGACCCCCCTCAGTCTGTCGGGAACGGGTTTTGGACGTGCCGGGACCCCGCAACCAGCAAGACAGGCCGGATACCATCTTCAGCCTGTTGAAGAAGGCGCGAGTGCTGGAGCGCAATCGCGCGTTTTTCAACAGCCTGATAAGAGAGCCGCAACATGCCGAAAGATTTGATCATCGTCGAGTCCCCCGCCAAGGTGAAGACCATCTCCAAGTTCCTGGGAAAGGACTACATGGTCGACGCATCGGTGGGCCACGTGCGCGACCTGCCCACCCGCGACCTGGGCGTGGACGAGGAGAACAACTTCGCCCCGCACTATGAGATCATCCAGGGCAAGGAGGACGTGGTCAAGCGTCTGAAGGCCGCGGCCAAGAAGGCGGGCACCGTCTATCTCGCGCCCGACCCGGACCGCGAGGGAGAGGCCATCGCCTGGCACGTGGCCGAGCTGCTCAAGCCGGTCAACGACAATATCCGGCGCATCCAGTTCAACGAGATCACCTCCCGTGCGGTCAAGGACGCGCTTGAGCACGCCCAGGACCTCAACGAGAACCTGTTCGACTCCCAGCAGGCCCGGCGCATCCTGGACCGGCTGGTGGGCTACAAGATTTCCCCGATCCTGTGGAAGAACGTGAAGCGCGGCATCTCGGCCGGGCGCGTCCAGTCCGTGGCGCTCAAGATCCTGGTCGAGCGCGAAAAGGAACGCCGCGCCTTCCGGCCCGACGAATACTGGCCGTTCAAGGTGCTCCTGGAAGGCGGGAACCCGCCGCCGTTCTGGATGGACCTGCACAAGCTCGAAGGCAAGGCGGTCAAGCCGGGCACCAACCACGTGTCCAACGCGGAGCAGGCCGAGACCCTGGAGCAGCAGCTCCTGAACGGCGAGTTCAAGGTGGACTCCGTGCAGGAGAAGCAGCGCAAGCGCCAGCCCCTGCCGCCGTACATCACCTCCACCCTGCAGCAGGACGCCAACCGGCGCATGGGCTATTCGGCCAAGCGGACCATGTCCATCGCCCAGCGCCTGTACGAGGGCGTGGAGCTCGGCAAGAGCGGCACCACCGCGCTGATCACCTACATGCGTACCGACTCCGTGCGCATCGCCAAGGAGGCGCAGGACGCGGCCAAGGAGCTGATCCTGGAGATGTTCGGCGCGGATTACTACCCGTCCAAGACCCGGAATTTCAAGACCAAGGGCAGCGCTCAGGACGCGCACGAAGCCATCCGGCCCGTCGACGTGTCCATTACGCCCGAGAGCGTGAAGAGCTTCCTGCCCGGCGAGCAGTACAAGCTCTACCGGCTGATCTGGCAGCGGTTCGTGGCCTCGCAGATGGCCGCGGCCACCTTCTGGGACACCACCGTGCTGGTCAACGCCCCGCAGACCGTGTGGCGCGCCAAGGGAGAGCGGCTGCTCTTCGCCGGTTTCCTGGCCGCCATGGACAAGGCAAGCTCCGAAGATGACGTGGAGCTGCCCAAGCTGCATGAGGGCGACGTGCTCCAGCTCAACGAGCTGAAAAAGGAACAGAAGTTCACCCAGCCGCCGCCGCGCTACTCGGAAGCCTCCCTGGTCAAGACCCTGGAGGAGCTGGGCATCGGCAGGCCGTCCACCTACGCGGCCATCATCTCCACCCTGATCGACCGCGAGTATGCCATCCTGGAGGAAAAGCGGTTCGCGCCCACCGAGCTGGGCTTCACCGTGTCCGACCAGCTGTCCGAGCACTTCCAGGCCCTCATGGACGTGGGCTTCACCGCCCAGATGGAGGGGCTGCTGGACGACGTGGCCGACGGCAAGAAAAACTGGGAGGAGCTGCTCAAGGACTTCGGCGGCGACTTCTACCCCACCTTGGAAAAGGCGCGCACCGAGATGGGCCGCTCCCAGCAGGTCACGGACATTCTGTGCGACAACTGCGGCAAGCCCATGGCCGTGAAGTTCGGCAAGACCGGCGAGTTCCTGGGCTGCACCGGGTTCCCGGCTTGTCGGACCATCAAGAACTTCACCCGCGACGAGCACGGCAACATCCAGGTGGTGGAGCGCGAAAAGCCCGAGGACACCGGCGTGCTCTGTGAAAAGTGCGGCCGTCCCATGGCCATCAAGCAGTCCCGGCGCGGCGAGTTCCTGGGCTGCACCGGCTACCCGGACTGCAAGTCCATCGTCAATTTCACCCGCGACGAGAACGGCAACATCAAGGTCGTGGAATCGGAAAAGCCCGAAGTGGTCGGCACCTGCCCGGACTGCGGCGGCGAACTGCTGCTCAAGAAGGCGCGCACCGGCTCCCGGTTCATCGCCTGCTCCAACTACCCGGACTGCACCTATGCCGCGCCGTACTCCACGGGCGTTCCCTGCCCGCGCGAGGGCTGCACCGGCGAACTGGTCGAGAAATCCTCGCGCCGGGGCAAGATCTTCTACTCCTGCTCCGAGTACCCCAAGTGCGACTACGCGGTCTGGAACTGGCCCATCAACGAGCCGTGCCCCAAGTGCGGCCACCCCATCCTGGTGCGCAAGACCACCAAGGACAAGGGCGACCACATCGCCTGCCCGAAAAAAGGCTGCGACTACACTCGGGAGATCGAGGAGTAGGGGGGCGGCTTCCGATAGCGGGCCATCTGCACATTTTTTCCAGGGGGCTTTCATCCTCACGTAGACGGCTACGCTGCGGTGAAAGCCCCCAGGAAGAAAATGCACAGCTGCCCCACTCTCGAAAGCCTATTCCTAGGCCGAGAGTGCGTCGGAAGAGAGAGCCGCTGTCGGTTGGCGGTGCCAACCGAATCGCTCCATATGGGCGGAGAGCTTTTTAGGTAGATATGATGACGAGGTTGTCGGGTGCTGCGCACCCGAGGCGCTTGTTTGAGGGGGGAGCTTGGCTCCTTTTTTTTGTGGGAAAAGTCGTCGGTGTTGATCCAGGTCAATGTTTTTTGGGGCGGGGGGTGTAGAAGGGAGGTGCGGATGGGGCATGACCAACCCCGCCGCAGGAGACACTCTCTACCATGGGCGGCCAGCCATTGCCGCCCGAACGTCACACCCTACATCCTCCCCAAGAGGGCCGTCCGCACCCGGGCGGCCTTCCTGGTTTCAGGGGGCGGGGCGGGGCTGGATTGTTTGGCTGAAACAACGTATTTCCTGCCCATGCGCGATACCCAACCCAACGCAGAGGCCGTGCTGGCCGCGGCCCGCAAGCTGGGCCGACCCGTGGAGCCGGACCAGGCCGAACTGCTGGCCGTGTACCTGGACCAGCTCGTCAAGTGGAACAAGAAGATGAACCTGGTCGGACCGGCGGACTGGCGGACCGTGTTCGACCGGCTGGTGGTGGACTCCCTGTTTCTGGCCGACTTCGTGGCCGGGCTGAAACTGCCCGACCACCCGTTGTCCCTCGACTTCGGGGCCGGGGCCGGGCTGCCCGGCATCCCCCTGCGCGTGCTCTGGCAGGCGGGTGACTACTGGCTGGTGGAGGTGCGCGAAAAACGGGCCACCTTCATGAAGAGCGCGCTCGGACGCCTCCGGCTGCCCGCCACCAGCGTCTTCCTGGGCAAGGCCGAGGACGCCCTGGACCGCCTTGCCCGGTCCGGCCATCAGGCCACCGCCGACCTCATTCTCAGCCGCGCCTTCATGCCCTGGCAAAAACTCCTGGATTTCATCCGCCCCATGCTCCGCAAGGAACCGGGCCGTCCCGGCACCGCCATCATCCTGGCCAACGACCCGCCCCCGGCCGAATCCGCCATCCCCGGCGGCTGGCGACTCGGCGACGCCGCCTCCTACCCGGCGGCAGGCTCCGAGCGCTACTTCTGGTCGTTCAAGGTCGAGTAGGCAGGAAGGATGCCTCCGGCGGCCAGAGGGGGAACCTCTTGGAAGAGGTTCCCCCTCTGGACTCCCCCTCCAGAACTTTTTGTGTGCCTTCGGCAAGTGCGTACGAGCGCCAACAAATAACCCCGGCTCAAGCGGACCGGGGTTTCGTCATTTGCGACTTCGCGAAGCGGCTATAAAAAGTTTAGGAAAGGAGAGGGGATGGGGGTCCGGGGGAAGGGGAGAGGGAAAGCCCTTTTCAAAGGGTT
>NZ_JBGLYH010000110.1:0-5814 GCF_041414475.1 Pseudodesulfovibrio karagichevae | reverse complement strand
GCCCCCGGAACCGGTGGACGAACAATAAAAGTGTTACCCATGTACCCGGGCAGAACTGTTACCCATGTTTCCGGTTGCACAGAGAACCCTTTTCAAAGGGTTTTTCCTCCCCTTCCCCCGGCCGCCGGAGGCGCTCACAGTTCCAAGTTGGTGAACGGCTTGTGCTTCTTCTTTTTCTTCTTGGGTGGTTCGGGCAGGTTGTCGAGGTCGAGGGTTTGCTCGTCCTTGGGGTGGTGTCGGCGGGAGGATTCGGGCTGGGCCCGCGCCAGGCGGCGAGCCTGGGCGAGCTTGGTATTGGCCAGATCGTTTTCCGGGTCCAGGGTCAGGACGTGTTCGAAGAACGGGATGGCGTCGTCCGGGTAGCGCAGGTCGAGGTAGAGGGAGCCGATGTTCAGGGCCGCGCCCAGGCTGCCGGAGTAGAAATTCGGGTTGATCCTGAGCGCCTTTTCAAAGCAGTCCAGGGCGGTCATGCGCTCGTTGCCCTCCCAGTGGGCCAGTCCCATGTTGTAGTGGATGACCGCGTCCTCCGGGGTGATCTTCAGGGCCCGCTTGTAGACCTCCACGGCCTCGGCCCAGCGGCCCTCGCCGCGCAGGATGATGCCCAGCCGGTTGAAGTGGACCAGGTCGTCGCGGCCGAGCACGCGCTTGGTGTCGATGACCCGGTTCAGGTATTTGACCGCCAGGTCCGGGGCCACGCCGGACACGGCGTCCACGATGCGTTCGGTCAGGTCGCCGACCATGGAGCGGGTCTCGCGCTCGGCGGCCTGGACGCTCTGGTCCAGGTAGCGTTCGGCCTGGGCGTGCTCGCCCTGGCGCAGGTGCTGCTCGGCGATGTCGATCTTGCGTTCCGGGTTGAGCGGCGAGATGGCGTCGAGCTCCTTGAGGTAGGCCAGGGCGCGCTCGTCCTCCATGTCGCGGAAGGCCTCGGCCAGCTTGATGAGCGGGGCCATGAAGATGGGGTTGGCCTCGTGGGCGGCCATGTAGGCCTGGACCGCCGAGTCCACCTGGCCGGTGCCCATGAGCGCGTCGCCGCGCATGGCCAGGCCGCGCGCCGAGTCGGGCCGGATCATCAGGATGCGGTCCGAGGCGGTCAGGGCGGCCACGTAGGTGCGGGCCTCCAGGAGCTTGCGGCAGTGCTCCATCTGGCGGTGCAGCTCCATGGTCGGGGAGATGGCCTCGGCCAGTTCCTCGATGACCTTGTTGGCCGAGGCAGGCTTGACCAGCACGCGGGACACGCCCAGCTCGAAGAAATAGGCCACGGTCTCCTGGGTGGCCTCCCAGGTGAGCACAATCATGCGCGCCTCCGGGCATTCGCGCGACAGGCGGATGATGAAGTCCGTGGACGGGCGGCCGTCGATCATGCGTTCGATGAAGACCACGAAGGGGATGTCCTGCTCGCGCAGCTCCACGCATTTTTCCACGGCCGCGTCCAGGGAGGTGAACGGCAGCAGCGCGTCGCCGCGCAGGCCGATGACCCGGGAGACCATGTTGCGCAGGGCGCGGGTGAACCCGTAGTCGTCCGAGACGTAGACGATGACGCCCCCGTTCTTTTCGATGAAATGGCGGACTATGCTGTCGGCGGATTCGGGCGGCATGCGCATCCCCTTTGGCTGCCGGTGGCGGAGCGGCGATCCGCTCCTTATCCCGACAGTACGTGAAGTGGGGGAAACGGGTCAACCCGGTGCAAGGAAGAGGCGGGTGGAAGCGCCGCCGGTCCCGGTCGCGGGCGGGGCATGGGGAGGGAAATCAGCGCGCGGATTCCTTGAGCGAGGCGAGTTTGCGCGCGGCCGTGGAGTTTTCCGGGTTGAGCGCGAGCGCGTTCTCGAAGCAGGGGATGGCGTATTCGTTTTCGCGCAGGTCGGCGAACAGGGTGCCGAGGTTCATGGAGACCGCCTCGCTGCGCTTATAGAACTCGGGGTTGTGCTCCAGGGCCTTCATGAAGCACTGAGCCGCCCGGTGCTTGTCGCCGCCGTCGTAGAAGGCCATGCCCATGTTGTAGTGCAGCCCCTCGTCCTTCGGGGAGATACGCAGGGCCGCCGCGTAGTTGTCGATGGCCTCCCGCCACTTGCCCTGGCCGCGCAGGGCGATGCCGAGCTTGTTGAACAGGGAGATGTCGTCCTTGTCGAGCCGGCTGCCCTTGGCCTCCAGGACCTTGGTCAGATACTTTTCGGACATGCCCGGATCGTCGGCCACGGCCTCGGAGATGCTTTCGGCCACGGCGCTGATCATGCCCATGGCCTCGCGGGTCACGGTCTCGAGGGCCTGGTCGAAGTAGGTCTCGGCCTTGTCCATCTCACGGCGCTTCACGTGGACCTTGCCGATCTCGGTCTTGCGCTGGGCATTGAGCGGGCTCAGGCGGTCGAGCTTCTTCATGTACTTGAGCATCTCGTCCTCGTCCACGCCCCGGTATGCGTCCACCAGCTTCTTGATGGGCTCCAGGTAGATCTTGGAGCTCTCGTGGGCCCGGTGGTAACTCTCCAGCGCCTTGTCCAACTCGTTCTGGGCCAGGTGCACGTCGCCCTTGAGCATCAGCCCGGCAGGGCTCTCCGGCTTGATCGCCAGGACCTTCTGGGCGATCTTCATGGCCTCCATGAGCTTGCCTGCGGCCAGGCTCCGCTTGCCTTGGTCCATGTACTCGCTGAGTTTGCCCTGGGGTTTGACGGTGAAGGCCAGCTTCTCGATGATGTTGTTCATGGAGGCGGGCTTGGAGATGACGTTGGCCACGCCGATCTCGTAGAAGAAGGCGATATTCTCGCGCTTGGTCTCGCCCACCAGGACGATGATCTTCAGCTCGGGCAGGAGCCGCTTGAGGGTCAGGATGGTGTCCGTGCTGGTGTTGCCGCCGATCATGCGCTCGATGAAGACGATGAATTCCTGGCCCAGCTTGTGCATGGCCTGGACCTTTTTCAACCCCGCGTGGACGGTCTCGGACACGGACAGGCAGTCCCGCTTGGTGCCGATGACCTTGAATATGGTGGAAGTGAGCATCCGCTTGAAGAGCGGATCCTCGCTGATCAGGATAATGTAACCATTAGCCTTTTCAAAATAGTCGTAAACGATGGAATCGTATTTCCCGGCCATAAACTCCCCTGGTAGCGCCGTGCGACAATGATATCCGCGCGTCCGGTTCCGCCGACGCGCTGGGGAAAGAATGCCATGGGACCGGGCAAATTGAAATGATAATTCCCCGGGCCCGCCGGGAGGGCTCAGAGCTCGAACACGTCGCCCGGTTCGGGCACGAAACCGTTGAGCTCGGGCTGGGTGTCCACGGCCATGCGGATCATGGCCATCATGGTGTGGCGGATGGTCCGCTTCATGTGCACCAGGGCGCACGCCTTGGCCCCGGACTTGCGGGCCATGTCCAGGGAGGTGCCCACGTCGCCGTGGCCCAGGGTGATCTCGTCCAGGGTGAATGCCTCGTGGACCACCAGGTCGCAGCTCTCGGCCAGGTCCACGGTGGCGTCCGTGGGCTTGCCGTCGCCCGAATAGTACAGGGACTTGCCCTCGGCATCCAACCGGATGGCCAGGCAGGGCATGGAGTGGTCGTTGAGGGCGAAACGGAAACGGAAGCCGCTGTGCTTGAAGTCCTCGCCGGGCACGCACTCGATGAAGAATATCTCGAACCCGGCCCTGGACAGGGCGTTGGAATAGGCCAGCTCCATGAGCCGGTTGACCCTGGATTCGATGCCGCTCGGGCCGAGGATGGTCAACCGCTTGGTGCGCTTCTCCTCCATGGACCGGACGAGCAGGGCCGGGAGCCCGAAATAGTGATCCGCGTGGAAATGGGAGATGAACACCGCGTCCAGGGCAAGGGGCCTTTCGGCGTGCTCCCACAACCGGCAGGAGACGTTGAAGCCGCAGTCCAGCAGGATCGACGAATTGCCGGACTCCACCAACAGGGAGGTGTTCGGCAAACGTTCGTCAAAGGCCTCGCCCACCCCGACAAAAGTGACGCGCATCGACTGCTCCGTGATCTGAGGTTCCCGCAAGAGGGTGCTATTTAGCAGAAATCACGCGGGAGTGAAAGGCCAATCAACCGTCATCGCGATTGCGCACATCGTCCCGCCAGGAGTTGAGCGGCGCATAGCAGCCCTGCCCGGCGTGCTGGGAGCGCTTGACCTGCTCGGCGGTCTCCGGGGCGAGCATCAGCCCGCACATGTACCGCCCCGCCTCTCCGTCCCAGAACAGGTCGGGGCAGCGGCGCATGTAGCCGTATCTTCTATGGGATTCCATGCAGGGGTCCTGTAGGCAGCACCACCCGCAACCGACGCACGGTTTGGACATGATCGCATTCTCCTGGTCAAGCTGCCCCAGCGATACCGTTACCATCCGCGAAAAGCAAGAATCAGCATCTTGACAGATCGTTCACTCGCATTCATAAACAATCGCTACAGACAAATATGCCAAGAAAGACACAATGAACTACACCGCATGCATACAGCCCATGGAGACCTATCTCAAAATAACCGTCTCCGGCACCATGGAGTCCCTGGAGGACATGGCCGACTTCGCCGAACTGCTCAGCCGGATGGGCGAGGAGTACGGCCTGCGCTGGATGCTGCTCGATGAAAAGCGGCTGAAAAAGCATCTGGACGTCCTGGACGCCTACCGCCTGGCCGAAGCCGACATCACCATGCAGGCCGCGATCCGGGGCGTGCGCATAGCCTGCATGCCCAACCCCGAGGACATCGAGTTCGCCCGGAACATGGAGACCATCCTGCACAACCGGTCCATCAGCTACCGGATCTTCGGGGACGAGGACGAGGCCGCAGCCTGGCTGACCCGCTGAGCGGCCTTCCGGCATCCATACGCAAAAAGAATTGGACCATACCGGCCCCGCGCGTATACCCCTCAAGAAAAATACGAGGATTCTCCCATGAACATATTCACCGACTCCGTGCCCTTCTTCAAGATGCAAGGCTGCGGCAACGACTTCGTGGTCATCGACAACCGTGAACTCGGCATCCCCGAGTCGGCCATGGCGGACTGGGCCAAGGCCGTGTGCGCCCGCGCCTTCGGCGTCTGCGCCGACGGCCTGTTCTTCCTCGAGAACGCCGACGACCCGGCCCTGGCCTACCGCTGGCACTTCTACAACTCCGACGGCTCCCGGGCCGAGATGTGCGGCAACGCCTCGCGCTGCGCCGCAAAGCTGTCCCACGCCATCGGCCTGGCCCCGGCCGAACACTCCTTCGGCACCGACGCCGGACCCATCCGGGCCAAGGTCCTCCTGGACGGCCCGGACGAGGGCCGCGTCAAGGTCCAGCTCACCCCGCCGCTCAAGACCGAAACCGACATCACCCTCGACGTCGACGGCCAGCCCCTGACCGTGCACTTCACCGACACCGGCGTGCCCCACACCGTGGTCTTCGTGGACGACGTGACCAAGGTCGACATCATGGACCTCGGCCCCAAGATCCGCTACCACGCCCACTTCGCGCCCGCCGGAACCAACGTCAACTTCGCCCAGGTCATCGACGAAAACACCATGCTCCTGCGTACCTACGAACGCGGCGTGGAAGCCGAAACCTACGCCTGCGGCACCGGCGCCGCCGCCACCCAACTCCTGGCCCATACCCTCGGGCTGACCGGAGACCACGCCAACCTGACCACCACCGGCAACGAGGTCCTGACCGTGTTCCTCGAAAACAACACCGTCTACCTCCAGGGCGCCGCCGAACTCACCTTCCAAGGCGAACTCTACCTCAAGCCCCTGGGCCTGAGCCTGTAGGTCCGCGCCAGAGACAAACTAAAGCGGCCGCTCCTCTCGGAGCGGCCGCTTTTTTGCCTCCGGCGGCCGGGGGAAGGGGAGAGGGA